>NZ_QUWR01000011.1:0-132331 GCF_003419885.1 Acinetobacter sp. SWAC5 | reverse complement strand
TGCATGTGTTAAGCCTGCCGCCAGCGTTCAATCTGAGCCATGATCAAACTCTTCAGTTTAAAATCAATAGTACCTTTAAAGGGTACCAATCTTGGCTCATCAATTACTGACAAATATTTGCTCAAATAAACTTCGAGAAATTTCTACCAATTATCAATGAAAATATATTCGATTGATCAACCAGTAAAAATCCACACAAGTTGTTCTTCATAATCTCTTAATGATCTTCTTGCTGGTTCGTCACCAGCAAGCTAGGTCGGCTATATTACACTAAATTTATTTAGTGTCAACAAGTAATTCAAATTATTTTAAACTTTCTTTCTAAAACCAAACTTAATCTTTTCAATCAAGTCTTTGTTTTATCAGAAGTTTTAATCTTCATCACCGCCGATGGATGTGCATTCTACAGCATTTCACATCCGTTGCAACCCTATTTTTTATTTTTTTCCATTTATTTTTAAAAAATCCTACCAGGTGTCTTTTTATTGTTCAAATTCGGCTATTTTTACTTGTTTTTAATCAAAACTGGCATTGAATCTGCTTGTTGAAAAGCCGATAGATGATCTTGATGATGCTCTTGCCAATTTAAATTCCGGCAATCAATATATTCGCTATACCCCTCTTCCCCCTCTTCTTGTTCTTCATTCAACTGCAAACGATAACTAAAACTGCCCGCATAACCCGCACCCAAGCCAAATTTAAAATCACCTCGACTTTGTCCTTGCAAGCGAATCTGCATGGTTTCATTTTGCATAAACCATTCAAATTCACGTGGAAGATACATATTACGTCCATTGGGGGTGGTTATTTTGGGATAAACGCGATGTATTCGGAAATGGACTGCTGTATCGAACATCTGATGTTTATTTGCTTTAAGGTCTCTTAAGTAAATACGTGATTGTACAATCTGATTTCGTGCATCCCGTACTTGCATAAACATGAGTTGTCGATCATTGCTTAGATTCAACATGCTCATGCTGTAAAATGCCACAGGAAAATAAGGAAATGCCCTAGCTCTAGCAAACTCTAAAGTTCCGAGCTGTGCAATATCAAAAATTTGCCCTTTATAAACCACTTTACCAGCACATTGGCTTAGCACACTCCAATACTCTGCCATGCCCATTCGTAACTTGGTAATACATGAAACAAGATCCGAACTATTCACCTGTAGATCTAAACTGAGTTCTTGATGTTCGCGCTGAAATTGGAATTTTGGAAATTCACCATATATATCGACATGATCGGCACATTGAATATGTTTAGACGCCAGATGAAATGTCGCCTCTTTTGTATCACACTGAAATTGCCCAACCATGTGTGCACTACAACTGCTCATCAAATAAATTTGGTTAGTTGCATTTTTGGATTTAGCGTGAGCATGATGCAATATCGGTAAATTCAGCTGCCCTAATTGTATAAATAGGTTGAGGTAATGTAAGGGTGCTGGCAAATTTGGGATTTTAAGTGCAATGAGAATGCTTGGATATTTTTGTGTTTGTATATGAAAAGGTAGTTTTTGTTGTTTGCAATAAGGAGCCTGATTCAGCTGTTTGGACTGATCAAAGAAATCTTGAAATAACTGCATATCAAGCTCCTATTGATTTAGATTTTACATTTATAAGGCGCTCTGCTTTCTCGCCATTATGGTTGTAACAAAACCTGAAAGTGCATAAATGACTGCAATCACCAGTACGCCAACAGGAATATTATAAGTTACTGCAGCTAAAACAAATACCACGATTGGCAACACTGCGAAAGGGACGCGTTTACGGTCTACTGTTTTAAATGAATAGTATTTAATATTTGAAATCATCAGTAAGCCAACGGCAATAATCACCACAGCGTTGAGTGTTTGAATACCCGCTTCACGCAAATCAAAAACTGCAGGGAAATCACGGGCAACCAAGACCAATGAAATAATAATAACGGCGGCTAATGGACTGGCTACACCAATAAAATAGCGTTTATCGACCACACCAATTTGCACATTAAAACGTGCTAGGCGGAAAGCCGCACAGGCGGTATAGACAAAGCATGCAGCTAAGCCAATACGTCCAAGATCGTGCAAGCTCCAGCTATACATTAAAATCGCAGGTGCCACGCCAAATGCAAGCAAGTCAGATAGTGAATCAAACTGTTCACCAAATGGACTTTGCGCACCAATAGCACGAGCAACTCGGCCATCTAAACCATCTAATAGTGCGGCAATAAAAATAGCATACACCGCTTGAGTGTAATCACCATTCATACTGGCAATAATTGAATAGAAACCTGATAACAACGCTGCGGTTGTAATCAGGTTCGGCCACAGATAAATACCTCGACGTTTGACTTTCTGTCCTTCATGGGTATGTTCTTCTTCCTCCACCTCAAAAGTAATGCCATCAAAGGCACTTTCATCTTTAGTAGAAGCTTCCCGTTCAGGTTTATTTATATTTGTCATTCTTCGATCCTAACTGTGACCTTTTGTCTTACTTAAATATTGTGTAGCGTCTGGCTTATTCGCCAACCAACCAACGTACAGCAGCATGACCACCACTTTCACTCATGCGAAGGTGTGGGAATAACCATTGTAATGCCTCATCTGCATCTTCTGAGAATTTCCAAGGTGGGTTAATCACCAATAAACCACAACCATTTAAGCCCACTGGTGTGTCATCTGGCCATACGCAAACTTCACATACCAACTGACGGCGAATACCCGTTTTGTACATTTTCTTTTCAAAACGTTCAATCATGGCGCGGTCTTTAATTGGATACCACACTGCGAAAATGCCTGTCGGCCATTTTTTATAAGCAGCAACCAATAATTCTACCAATTGCGGGAAATCTTTTCGTTCCAATTCGTAAGGCGGATCGATCATCACCAAGCCACGTTTCTCTTTTGGTGGAATAACACCTAAAAGACCTTCGTAAGCATCGCGCTCATGCAAGCCCGCACGTTTATCAAAAATATTGTGGCGTAACTGTTGAAATACATCACGTTGCATTTCAAAAATAGTGGCCTTGTCGGTTTCACGCATGCCTTCAAGCGCAAACCAAGGTGAGCCTGGATAAGCACCTTTGCCAAAATTTTCACGCATTTTTTCAACAATTTTTAAATATTGTTGCACGCCCTCTGGCGCATTACGCTTAATTGAATCATCTAGTTTGACCAGACGATGAATACCATTTAAAAACTCACCTGATTTTTGTGCTTCAGAGGTTGATAAATCATATTTACCTGCACCACCATGGGTATCTACATAGCGATAAGGTTTGTCTTTCGCATTCAGCCGACTCAATAACTGAAGCAATAAAACATGCTTCATAACATCGGCAAAGTTGCCTGCATGGAAATGGTGACGGTAGTTCATGTTTCTAAAATTCCTAATATCAACGGCTATTTTAGCATGAAAAATAGTTTCATTCCGATGCTATTCTTCTACTAGAATACATCGCTATTTTCTGACGATCATTAGGCTGTTTTATATGGATGCAATGCATCTCCCAAAGTCTTGGCCTGTTGAGCAAATTTTAGATAATTTAGCTCAACATGGCTTTGCAATTATTGACCAAGCATATTCACCTGAATACACACGCGCATTGGTCCATGAATGTTCAACGCATTTAAATGAATTCCGCGATGCGGCCATCCAAAATGGCGTAGTCTCTAACATCCGCAGTGACCATATTTTATGGATTGATCAGCAACTCAAGGTCGCACAACAACATATTCAAGCTTTAAACGCCCTTTCACAACATTTGAATCAGGCGTTTTTTTTGGGCATTAAAGAAGCTGAAGCGCACTTTGCTTGCTATAACGCAGGTGAATTTTATGCATTACACCGCGATAACCCACAAGGTAAAAATGGACGTATGATTTCTACTGTCTATTATTTGCATGAAGCATGGGAAAATGACTGGGGCGGAGAACTACGCCTGCAAGATAAAAACAATCAATGGCATATCATTCATCCAGAGCCAAATCGTATTGCCATTTTTCAAAGTGATTTGCTCCACGAAGTATTAGAAGCCAAACATCAACGCCTTTCTATTACGGCGTGGCTTAGAACAGACCAGCCACTTTGGTAAGCACAAAACTTTAAATTTAAAAATTCATCCTCATATATGCTTCATTGCAAACATGAGGATGCCACCAATGCGTGACCTAACCAAAGACATCATTCAACGTATTGGTGAAACTGATCAATTGTATTTACAAGGCAATCAACCCGAACTGGCTTTAGAACGTGCTGACTTGCGCTTACAGTTGGTCACCTTAAGCCGTGTACGCCAAGAGCAAATCCATTTCCTACAAGAAGCAGTCGTGCTCTTAGAGCAAGGCCGCCTTGAATTCGAAGAAATGCCTCTGAGCTTATATATCGACTTGTCTTTACACTTGGCTAAAGCCTATATGCTGTATTTTGAAGTAACACGTGAAGAGCGCTTTGCCGTGATTACCCAACAAATCTTAAAGCCTCTTGCACACGATGATGATGGTGATATTTACTTTTTCTTGGCCTATGCAGCAGCTTCAAAAAATGAACCTGCTATGACACGCCACTGGCTGACTAAATATGCCAAAACCAATGCTTTTGACTTACAACTGATGCAAACACATCCTGCATTTGATACTTACCGTGCCGAAGCGTGGATGGAGAAGATTGTAAAAAGTCGCTTGCATTAAATGATGCATAAACTTCTGTAGATGCAAAAGCAAAAAGCCTCAATAGATTGAGGCTTTTTTAAGTCGAAATTAAATTATACCGCTTGGAGTCTATAGGCATCTAAATGGAGTTGTTGATTCAGCTCGTCTACCCAAATGGCCCAATCATCATCTTGTACCAAATGACTGATTAACAGCGCACGCTGCCCCTTATTCCAAAATGGCGCATCATGTAGTGACACATTGGCTGCAAGCTGATGTGTACGCACATAGAGTTCAATAGCAGCAGGACTATTGGCTAAACCGAGCTGCGAAAATAGAAGTTCTAAGGATGGTTTGTTCTTCATGAGCTTTCGCCCTCCTTATCAGCTTAATTGTCATTTATTATTGAATTAACTTATAAGATATCTCAAAAAAAACCTAGTCATAAAACCAGGTTTGTTGTTACTTTTTGTGAGCACTTTTTAATCAGCATGCAATTGCTCATTCAGTTGATCAATAACCATCGCCCACTCATCATCTTTTTTCCAATGGCTAATTAAAAAGTCACGTTGTGATTGAGTCCAGAAATCGGCCTGATGCATAGGAACTTCAAGCGTCAGCTGATGTGTTTGAATAAATTGCTCAATAGCCTCTGGCGAGCTGTCTAAGCCCAATTGCTGAAATAATAATTCTTGGGTTACATCCATATCTAACATGGGAATTTTCCTGTTGTTTTATTATTTTTAACTTAGCATGTTCAACCCTCGGCTTCTGCTGATATTGCTCAACGCATTGTTATTTTTTGTGCATAAAAAAAACGCTCCGAATGGAGCGTTTTTTCTAACTTAATCTAAGTGATTAAATTATTTGATCATGTCAGCAACTGCTGCACGTTCTTCTTCAAGCTCATTAAGAGTGAAGTTGATACGCTCACGGCTGAATTCGTCGATTTCAAGACCTTGAACGATTTTGTATTCGCCATTTTCGCAAGTTACAGGGAAACCGAACATTACGCCTTCAGGGATACCGTAAGAACCGTCAGAAGGAATACCCATAGTTACCCATTCGCCGTTTGTGCCAAGAGCCCAATCGCGCATGTGGTCGATTGCAGCGTTTGCAGCAGAAGCAGCAGAAGACAAACCACGAGCTTCGATGATCGCAGCGCCACGTTTACCAACAGTTGGAAGGAATACGTCTTTGTTCCAAGCAGCATCGTTGATTTTGTCTTTTAAGCTTTCGCCGTTTACTGTAGCAAAACGGTAGTCAGCATACATTGTTGGAGAGTGGTTACCCCAAACTGTCATTGTTTTGATGTCAGAAACTGCAACGCCAGCTTTTTGAGCTAATTGAGTCAACGCACGGTTGTGGTCAAGACGTAACATAGCTGTGAAGTTTTTCGCAGGAAGATCTGTAGCAGATTTCATAGCGATGTAAGCGTTAGTGTTCGCAGGGTTACCTACAACAAGAACTTTAACGTCACGGCTAGCAACTTCGTTAAGCGCTTTACCTTGACCGATGAAGATTTCACCGTTTACTTTAAGAAGGTCAGCACGTTCCATGCCAGGACCACGTGGACGTGAACCTACAAGAAGAGCATAGTCAGCATCTTTGAATGCAACTTTAGGATCATCAGTACCGATCATACCTTCTAGAAGAGGGAATGCGCAGTCATCAAGTTCCATCATTACGCCTTTAAGCGCTTGTTGAGCTTTCTCAACTGGAATTTCTAATAATTGAAGGATAACTGGTTGGTCTTTACCCAACATTTCACCGCTTGCGATACGGAATAATAAGCTATAACCGATTTGACCAGCTGCGCCAGTAACGGCAACACGAACTGCTTGCTTCATGTAATTATCTCCAATTGAGGAAGGTCATAATGATTAAATAGCTGTTCTATCTAATCTTAATAATCATAAACGGCAAAGATTGTACTCCAATCTTTTGGCAGTTGCATGTAAAAGAGAATGCTTTTCAACAAAAGTATGATAGGAAATATAAATAAAATAGCAATAAAGGCTTAAAAAGAACCTTTAATTGTGAAAGTTGCAGGGCAATTATTTTGTACGTTTTTCGGACAAGCCTTGTAATGCCCATTGTTTTGATAGCAAATTTTAATTTCTGTCAAAATGCTATTTGTTTTGTTCTGCTGGCAACTAAACTCAAATCCTTGGGGCGGCAAACCGGGGTTCAAACGCAACATACGGCTACGCAAAACCGCTGCCTGCATCACACGGGTCTCTTGGCTGGTTAATTCATCAGGAATTTTGAGCTTTTCCGCATAGTTAATCATCATACGAAAATATTGATTGGCTGGCATAGGCACACAGCCCCCAACGCCTTGCCACAATTGTTTACGTGCATTTTCATCAGGCATGACTCGCGCAACCACTTTCGCTTGAATCGGAGGTAAATTTAAAACCGTATGACTCGTACAATTACGCTGCGCTGCCACTTCAGGATAAAGCCCAAGAACATTCAGGGAATAACCCTCTAAACATTTGCGCTTTTTATTACGCTGAGGGTCAAGCGAGCATGCTGCAGGCACAAGCTGAATTTCCATGACATAACCCGCTGGTGCTGGGCTTGCATGTACAACTGCAGTACATATTCCCATACCCGCGATGCCATAAAAATATCGCAACAACTTGTTAGCATTCAACCTGCTTAACAGCATTTATGTTGTCCCCAGTTTTTTTAAATTTTTGGCGCCATTGACACAGGTATTATTGCGAATTTCTCAATGGAATCGCTTGCATACGCTGTCCAATCGTTTGTGAACCTTGCCCCAATAAGATACCGTAATGAGTCGCATTCGTCATTACATGTTTGACATAATCACGGGTTTCAGTGAGTGGAATCGTTTCTGTATATTGGTCAGCGGCAATCGGTTGTCCATCGGGTTGCCAACGTCGAGCACGATTTGGACCTGCATTATAGCCTGCTGTAGCAAGCACTGGACTATTGCTCAATTGACGTTGAATCATTGATAAATAGAAGGTGCCATAACGCACATTGGTATTCATGTCACTTAAGGCCGCAGGGTTATAGGTTTCCCCCATTTGGCGTGCCACCAGTTTGGCGGTATCCGGCATAATTTGCATGAGACCACCCGCACCAACATGGGAACGTGCACCAGTGACAAAACGACTTTCTTGACGCATTAAACCATACGCCCAAGCAGGATCAATGCCTGCATTTTGGCTATGTGCAACCACATAAGAACGGTGTGGCATCGCATAACGATAACCATAATTGTGTTTGGTTGTCGTACGATCTGCCGCATAAATGGCACGGTCATACCAACCCATATCGGTAGCACGTTTAGCGGCAGCCAAAATCAAACCATCATCATGTCGCAAATAAGCCTGTCGCACGGCCCAGTTCCATTCACGGTTCACAAAACTGTCCGAAGCACCAACGTTACGTAAAGCAAATGCACGGCGGAAGTGAATATCCTGACTCAAGCGCACTGCATCTTGATTGGTCGCTTCGCTATAGGCTGGAATATTATTATAGGCCTGCCCAATTCGGTCTTTGGCTAATAAATTATGGTAATCATCACCAACAGACAATTGACGATAAATATCTTGCGCTGCTTTTTTAGATTTTGAATCAGTTTGTTGTTCGTACGCACGTGCTAACCAATACTGCCAACGGTCTTCTTGACGTTGAGTTACACTCATTCCCTCAATGGCACGAAGCAGACTATTCCAGCCATTAAAACGAATCGCTTGGCGTGCGTAAATTTCAGCTTCTTCAGGACTCAGCGGTAAACCGTAACTCGCATCATAAAAATCGAGTACTTCACGATTAAAATTATTTTTCATCACCGTAGTACCACCGACATAAGCCACTGCACGGTACACAGCCTTTTGAGCATCTTCAGGTAATCCTTCTGCTACACGACGCGCGGTCGAGAATGCAGCATTTAAATCACTATCTGCTAAACGACCAATGGCATAAATAATATAGGCTTGATCTTCTTTGGTTGCTTTAGGTGCATTCCATAAATAGTTTAAAGCATTGGCTTGAATACTATTGAGCTGTGCCAAACTCAAATTGATGCCAATCGTTTGCGCTGTGGCAATGGCTTGACCTGGTTGACCTGCACGCAACTGCCCCCACAAACGTTGCTGACGATCTTGTGTCGTCATCAGTGGGCTAGAGAGCATCATCCGCCCTAAGCCCGTACACGAATCAGGTTGCGAATTGGTGGTGAGCCATACATCTTTATATTCAGCAAAGACCAATGGATCGCCTGATTTTGCACGAACCTGTGCCATAGCACAGCTTTCTGCTTGGTCAGGATTACTGACATATTGTAAAACTGGCTGAGCCGAAGCAAAGTCTGCCATTTTGACTTTTTCTTCAACATAATCTGCTGACAGTTTTTCTGCCATCGCAGACTGAGGATAACGCTGTGCAAAGTTCGTAATTGAACTGGTCGGTTGCGAAGCTAAATTGGTATTGAGCATCCAATATTCAGGATAATAACCCAATGCATCGTTTTGCATTTGAGATTGGTATTGTTGCAATAACGAAATATTACCGGCATTGGCTGCACGTAGTGCATCATTAAACTGTTCGTCTGCGGCTTGTGCAGAAATGCTGGCACACGCGGTCGCGACACCTAAGGCAAGTAATGGATAATAATTTTGAGATTTGAAAATTCGATTTAGCATCTACGACTTGCCTTCTATTTCTTGCATCGTTTTATGACATCGCCCATGACATTTTTGGTGCTCATGTTTAAATTTAGCTATGCAGCTACATTTGCAGTTTTCAACCAGTTTAATAAGTCTAAACCAACGATATTGTTCTGTTGTGTAACCTTATGATTAAACAATATTAATTTTCAAACATTTTTCGTTCACAAATCAATATTGATCATTGGTTATTTTAAACTATAAGTTTAGCTCGAATTACTGTTAAAATACGGCCCTTTCAAAATTTCCTTATACAGAACTTCGCCACTTAGCGCCAAATTGCGTGCAAAGCAGCCAATAATGTATATCTCAAATCTATCCTAGGAGCCTGCATGACGGTTCAAACCTTCATTCCAAATGCTGCCCCAGCTGCCTCAGAAAACACTGTCTCCCAGCCACAGCACACCCCAGCGAACGATACAGCAGTGAAAAAACTGTACATCGAAACGCAAGGGTGTCAGATGAATGAGTATGATAGTCACCGTATGGCTGACCTGTTAGGCGACTCACACGGTTATGTACTAACCAAAGATCCAAAAGATGCCGATATTCTATTAATGAATACCTGTTCTATTCGTGAAAAAGCACAAGAAAAAGTGTTTTCTGAATTGGGTCGCTGGCGCAAACTGAAAGAAAAAAATCCAGACTTAATTATTGGTGTGGGTGGTTGTGTTGCTTCACAAGAAGGCGACAACATTCAAAAACGTGCCAATTATGTCGATATGATTTTTGGCCCACAAACCTTACACCGTTTGCCTCAAATGCTTGATCAACATTTTGAGCAAGTTGAAAAGCCGAAAAAAGAAAAAATTAAACTGGTGGATATTTCATTCCCAGATATTGAAAAATTCGACTTTTTACCCGAACCCCGTGTTGAAGGTTACAAAGCTTTTGTTTCTATCATGGAAGGCTGTTCTAAATACTGCTCATTCTGTGTTGTACCTTATACACGTGGTGAAGAAGTTTCTCGTCCACTCGATGACGTATTAGCTGAAATTGCAACTTTGGCTGAAAAAGGCGTGCGTGAAATTTCGCTATTAGGTCAAAACGTCAATGGTTACCGTGGTGAAACCTTCGAAGGTGAAATTTGCACATTTGCAGATTTACTGCGTTTAGTTGCAGAAATTCCGGGCATCGGCCGTCTGCGCTATACCACGTCTCACCCACTTGAATTTAATGATGATTTAATTCAATGCTACCGTGATTTACCACAAATGGTTTCACATCTTCATTTACCCGTACAAAGTGGGTCAAATGATGTGTTACAAGCCATGAAGCGTAACCACACCATTGATGTGTATATCGAAAAAATTGCCAAACTGCGTAAAGTTCGTCCAGATATGCATTTATCCAGTGACTTTATTATTGGTTTCCCTGGCGAAACAGATGAGAACTTTGAAGAAACCTATCAATTTATTAAAGATATGGACTTTGATCACTCCTACAGTTTTGTCTATTCAAAACGCCCAGGTACGCCTGCAGCAGAGCTTGAAGACACCACTTCTGAAGATGTGAAAAAAGAACGTTTGGCAAAAGTTCAAGACTGGATTAAACAATCAAGTATTGATAAGACCAATGCGATGTTGGGTAGCATTCAACGTGTGTTGATTGAGTCTGTTTCAGAAAAAGATCCAAACTTACTGATTGGTACTGCAGATAACACTCGTTTAGTGGGCTTTATTGGTGATCCAGCTTGGGTGGGTCGCTTTGCAGAGATTGAAATTACCGACATCAAAACTTTGAAGTTTGTTTACGGTGAACTCTTGAATCTTGAGCCTGACGTGGCGTAATGTAGAGGTATTCGCTAGACAACTTAAAGGAATACTCTTGACTGCAGCGATTCGACGTACAGTAACATTTCCTGGTATTTCAGTTGACCGTTTACAAAGCATGCTTGGTGCATATAACGGTCACCTGAAACAAATCGAACAACGTTTAGAAGTCCAAATTGCTCACCGAGGCGATGCCTTTTTTGTCGATGGTGATATTAATGCGGTAGAGCGAGCCGAAGGCTTGCTCCACCGTCTCTTTGAAGAATCCGAAAGCACCGCACAAATTACCGCAGATACCCTTCACCTTATGATTCAAGGCAGTCAAACTGACCGTGAAATTCAAGAAGATTTTGATGATCAGGAACATACTGGCTTAGAAGACGTTTATTTACAAACGCGTAAAGGCCGTATTAACCCTCGCGGTGCAAACCAAAAACGCTATGTACAGCGTATTTTACAAAGTGACATTTCTTTTGGTATTGGCCCTGCGGGTACGGGTAAAACCTATCTTGCAGTTGCTGCTGCCGTTGATATGCTCGAACGCAACGAAATTCAACGTATTTTATTGGTGCGCCCAGCCGTTGAAGCGGGTGAAAAACTGGGTTTCTTACCCGGTGATTTAAGCCAAAAAATTGACCCGTATTTGCGCCCTTTATATGACGCTTTATATGAAATGCTGGGTTTTGAAAAAGTCGCTAAGCTCATTGAGCGTCAAGTGATTGAAGTTGCACCCCTCGCTTATATGCGTGGTCGTACACTTAATCATTCATTCGTGATTTTAGACGAAGCACAAAACACCACGCCTGAACAAATGAAAATGTTTTTAACCCGTTTAGGTTTTGGTTCGCGTGCCGTGATTACCGGTGACATTACACAGGTCGATTTGCCTCGTGGTCAACAATCTGGCTTAGCGCATGCGCTTCGCGTGATTGATAAAATCAAAGAAATTCATATTACTCGTTTCCACTCTCGCGATGTCGTTCGTCATCAGCTGGTACAAAAAATTGTCGAAGCGTATGAGGGCTGGGACAGTGAACAACAGCGTTTAAGCGCAGAAGCCCGTGCAGAACGCAAAGCGCGTCAAGAAGCTCTCATTGCAGACAATGACGCCAAAGCCGATGCACAAAATGATGATAATTAAGGATTCATTTTGAAACTTAGCCTCTCCCTACAGCAGGATTTTCAAGCCCCTGAATTGGTATTGAAACGTGCTTATATCAAAAAAGTGGTAGAAACTACCCTTCGCTTTATTGATACCCAAAGTGATTGTGAAATTGGCATTGCCTGTGTAGACAACGAAGAAAGCCATAAACTGAATTTGGAATATCGAAAAAAAGATAAGCCAACCAATGTATTGTCTTTCCCCAGCGATTTACCAGATGAAATGGCTGCCGTCCTAGACGTATTTCCAATTGGTGATTTAGTCATTTGCATTCCCGTTGTACTGCGTGAAGCAAATGAACAACAAAAAGCACCGCTCACTCATTTTACGCACATGCTCGTTCATGGCACCTTGCATTTAATGGGCTATGACCATGAAACGTCTGAAGCCGATGCTGAAGAAATGGAAGCTTTGGAAATCGCAATTTTGGCGAAGCTTGGTTTTGACAACCCTTATTTAGAACAAGATTAAAACCTTAAAAAAGCGAACTTCGGTTCGCTTTTTAGCCTTGGGCTGAATATTCAACATCCCAATACATTAAATTCAAAATCGTCAATAATAAGTAGTTAAAACAATGAAATATGTCGTTATTTTTAAAGCTCAGATATTAAATTTGGACGCGAGTTATGATCAGACCGCACAAGCCCTACGCGAAAAAGCCCTGAAACATTTTAACTGCCGCCACTTTGAAGCATTAAGCGAAAATGGGCAGGAAATTGCGTTGTCTTATTGGGACAGCCTTGCCGACATTCGAGCTTGGCATCAAGATGCAGAACATCTAGCCACACAACTTTTAGGGAAAGAAAAATGGTATAAAAACTTTAGTGTCGATATTTGTGAAATTACAAAACAGTATGCCTCATGCTCAGCCACAGCGCACTAAGCCATAGCGACAGCCCCATCAACACTACACGAACGACCAAACCAATCATGACAAATTTAAACCATTCAAAGTGGGTATAACGCACATAGTTTTCGCCAAAGCGTTGCCTCATATTTGCAACTTGCTGACGTACAAATAAAAAATACCACAAGATTAAATACCAGAAAAAAAAGCCATTGACCATTGCGGTATTTGTGGGATAAGCCAAACTACAAATGACCGAGAGTAACCACACAGCTAAACCTGCGATCATCCAATTTTTTGCTTTGCTCGTAGCGTCTAGATCATTCAGCTTTTGCGCATTTTTATACAGTAAATAGCTACTACAGATAGGCGTAACGAGAAGAGCCCAACAACCAGCAGCATTGGGATTCCATAATTTTAACGGCTTTTCTTGTAATTGAATTTCAGACATTGAATTTACTTTTTCTATTTTAAAAACAAATATATCCTATGTTCTAATTCACTTCAAATTCTGCTTCTGCTGGGTCAAAACGCCATGTTCGCACAACACGAAGTTCAGAGATGTCTTTCATTTTAGAATCGAAATGAGCAAATGGTGCAGCTTTACGTACTGATGCTTTAGCCGCTTCGTCTAAAACAGGATGCCCAGAACTTTCCAGTAAACGAATTGCACGGATCCCCCCACTGGAATTTAAAATCACCATCAATTGCACTTCACCAGCTAAATTTTGTGCACGCGCCTGATCTGGATAGTTTTGGTTGCCATAAAATTCTACTTTTTGGCGGAATTTTTCCATATACGCAGCTGTATCATCTTGCTTGGCTTGCACACCATCAATGGTTTTAATTTTTTGCTGACGACTAAAGTTTTGCTGGCGTTGTAAATATTGCGCTTCAATACTGGCCACCATCGCAGCTTTGGCAGAAAACTGGCTTTGCAATTCTTCAGCTTGCTTTTTACGTTGATTCTCATCGGCCTGTTTTTGCCAACTGAGCGTGGTCATCAGCACTTTTTCTTCAAAGTTCAGTTCACGCTTTTGCTGAATTTTATCTAATGCTTGCTGTGCTTGCTCGCCACTGTCCTGATCAACCATAGGTGCAGGCATGTCAGTCGACATTCGGTGCTTCTCGCGAAACTTACCTGAGCCTTGTTGATCGGCTTGCGCAAGATAATCCGCATCTTCCACAGTCGTATCACTTGGCCGTAGGCTTACAGCAATTTCTTTGGTGGTTTCAAATGTTGCTTGTGGCACACCAAATTGCACCATTAACACCGAGATATGCAACACCGCAGCAGCAGTAAATGCACTGACAAATATTGGATCTTTCCACCACTCATTTTGCAACGGTTTGAATGTCTTTTTCTTCAGCATCACATTAATACGACAATTTGCCGAGTTCCCCAACAAGCATAAAAGAGTATAAAATAAACCTGGTTTTCATATTTTTATGAAAGCGAGAGGTTCATCAACAAATACACAACACATGACTCTGTGCACTTTAAAATCCTAAAAATGGTGCAATTTATTTTGCTAAACTGCAAGAAAGAAAACTTGTATTTTTTCAATTATTCGACAAGATACACTCCGCTAAAAAGCTTATTTGCCAGGATGCTTTCAATATGCAAACGCTTATTTCCAATATTTCTAAACGTATACGTCAGGTCTATCAACGAGCGGAAGGATTTATTGAAGACGAGCGCGAGTTTCCACTTTCTCAAGTTTTTTTAAATGCGACCTTTCAACGTTTTGTTACTGACAACGTCAAAATGCTCCAAGACTTGCATGCTGATTTGCATGATGATTGGTTACGTTTATATGCCACACTCAATTATAACGGTTTAGAAATTACGCTTACAGTTGACCTAAAATTGGTGCAAATGGAGCTTAACAAAACCACCCAATTAATTGTGTTTGAACAAATTAGCGACACCAAAGTTTTAGATGCCAAATACCCCAATATTTTTTATAAATTGGGCGTGAAATTTGCGCTGTTTTTCTATCAAAAAGTATTGAACGATGACCCACTCGGTATGATTTTAGAGAAACTGAATGTTATTAAAGTCAAAGATGATCTCTTGCATTTGGATTTGAACCGCTGGCTTGGCAAAAGCCGTTCGATTATTGACACCTTATCCAAAGTCCATGTCAATCATGCCATGCTCAGAGAAGCTGAATTGGTGGTGATTGGCAACGTCAACATTGCTGCTTTATTTAGTAAAATGGCAACAGAACGGATAGAAGATTGGGACGAAGCACCAGAGTCCGATAGCGAAGTCACCCCGATCCAACAAAAGAGCAAATAACAGCAACTCGAACCAAAAACTGGTGTTAAAAATAAGCAGAAAATTACATTTCTTACGATATTTCGCTTATTTCTCCACAATCAAGGCGCATAATTCTATTTAATCGCAGAATATTCTGTATCAAACATAAGGCTTAAAAGGAAAAATACTGATGGCTAAATATGTGATGAAAACTTTTGGCATCGCAGCAGCTGTATCGACTGCAGTCCTTTGTTCAGGATTTGCAAGTACAGCTTTTGCCATGAGTCCCTATCAAGCAAGTTACCAATTTAACTATAACGGCAAAAACGTCGGCTCTGCCTCACGTAATTTGGCACAGTCGGGTAATAATTGGACCTATGTGTTTGCAGCCAAAGCCGTTGGCATGGCATCTGCGACCGAGACCAGTAACTTTAGCTTCAGCAATGGCAACATTAATTCAAAAAGCTTTAGCCGTACTAGCAAAATCTTGATTCATAACAATACCATGAGTATTAACTTCAACCCGAACAGCAAAATCATTAATACCAAAAAAGATGACAAAGCACGTTCATTTGCTTGGCAAAATGGTGTGTTAGATGAACTGAATGCTGAACTGCAAATCCGTGAAGATTTGAAAAATGGCGGTTTAAAATCTAAATACTACTTAGCTGATGCTAAAGAAGTAGAAGCACGTCGCTTTGTCAAACAAGGTAATGAGTCAGTTAAGACCACTTATGGAACTTTCGATACTATTAAAGTCGTGATGCAACACGATAAACCAGGTCGCGAAACAATTTTCTGGCTTGCACCGAAATTGGATTATCTTCCTGTAAAAGTGAGCCATGTCGATCAAAAAACATCATATTCTTTACTTTTGACAGGCTATAAGGGTCCAACTAAGTAAGTAAATTAGCCGATTTTGCTTGCATTTTCTGCGGTGCTTTTTAAAATACGCTTTTGCTTTAATGAGCACCCGCTCTTGAGGATTCTCCCGTGCATGCACTAGAACAGAAAATCTTAGCCGAAGGTATCGTTCTATCTGATGAAGTTTTGAAAGTCGATTCTTTCTTAAACCACCAAATTGACCCCGTAATGATGCAGCAAATTGGTCAAGAATTTGCACGCTTATTTAAAGATGCGGGCATTACTAAAATTATTACGATTGAAGCTTCAGGTATTGCACCTGCAGTGATGGTTGGTTTAGAGCTTGGTGTTCCAGTTATTTTTGCACGTAAATATCAATCTTTAACTTTAAAAGATGATTTATACCGCTCAAAAGTATTCTCTTTCACTAAACAAATTGAAAGCACCATTGCGATCTCTAAAAAGCATATCTATGCTACAGACAAAGTTTTAGTGATTGATGACTTCTTGGCAAATGGCCAAGCAGCCTTAGGTCTTGCTGACTTAATTCATCAAGCAGAAGCATCTGTTGTTGGTATTGGTATTGTGATTGAAAAATCATTCCAACCAGGTCGCGATATTTTGCTTGAAAAAGGTTACCGTGTTGAATCATTGGCACGTGTTAAATCTTTGAGCAATGGTACTGTTGAATTTGTTCGTGACTAATTCAAAGACCATAAAAAAAGCGCCATCTGGCGCTTTTTTTAAATTTACAATTACTGTTTTTTCCAAACATGTTCGTTAATTTGTACAGGATTTGGAATTAACTTTAATTCAGAGAATAGGTCTGCAATTTTTTGCTGATCTTTTATCACAGCGTCATTCAAATAATAG
The DNA here is from genome assembly GCF_003419885.1 of Acinetobacter sp. SWAC5. Lineage (NCBI taxonomy): Bacteria > Pseudomonadati > Pseudomonadota > Gammaproteobacteria > Moraxellales > Moraxellaceae > Acinetobacter > Acinetobacter sp. SWAC5. The sequence continues at coordinate 115,208 of NZ_QUWR01000011.1, read as the reverse complement.
GTTTGAACCGTATCTGGGCGCTTGGAAAGTACTTTTTCAGCCACGGTACGATCAATGCCTGTGCTTTCTGCCAAAATTTGAATCGCTTCTTGTGGATGTGCCTTAATCCATTCATCTGTTGCATTTAATGTATCAACAATCTTTTGAGCATCTTTTGGATGTGCTTTTAAAAATTGTGGTGTAGACAAATAAAAACTATAAACTGAATGTAATTGTGACGAATCAAAAATAACGCGAGTATCCCCTTTTAGCGCAGCAGCACTTGCATACGGATCCCATACAGCCCACGCATCAATTGAACCTTTATCTAAAGCTGCTCGTGCATCTGCAGGTGTTAACCAAATAGGCTGAATATCTTGCCAAGACAAATTGGCTTTATTTAAAACCTGTGCCACGAAATAATGCGCACTTGAGCCCTTAGTTAAAGCAATACGCTTGCCCTTTAAGTCTGCTAAATTTTGAATTGTGCTGTTTTTAGGCACTAACAAATCATGTGAACTTTTAGAGTTAATTTCATAACCTAAATAATCAATGGGTTTATTTGCAGATAAGGCAAAAATAACAGGTGTATCCCCTGTATAACCAAAATCAATTGCGCCTACATTGAGCGCCTCTAAAGTTTGTGGTCCCGCAGGAAATTCCTTCCATTCAACTTTTACATTTGGAAATGCTTGCTCAAAAGCTTGTGTCTTTTTAGCCACAATTAATTTGAGTGCTGCTTTTTGATAGCCAATATTCAATTGCTTCAAAGATTGTTCTGAAACTTGTTCTTGATTCGTCGTTTTATTTTTTTGATCACAAGCAATCAACCCCAAACTTATACTGATCGCGGCAACAGATGCCAGAATTTTTTTCATGTAGTATCCAATATATTCTTGAAAAATTTATACTGCACACCTTAGCGAGTTTCAGTTTTCAGCTGAAATCATTTTTTATCACAACTAAATCTCAGAAATTAATTTAATATTACAAAATTGCTGAATATAAATTTGGTCGTTTAGGTCAGCATAAGTCAGTGAAAAACCTGTTTTAATAACAACTGAAATCAATACGATTGTGTAGATGGATCTAGATCACACTCTCAAGAATGAATGAGCTCAACACTATGAATGAACTTCCCACTGTACAATGCCCAAAATGCGCTTCAAACGACGTCGAAGCACGTAATCACGAACAAACCCTACAAAAAATTGGTGGCGTTTTACTTAGTGGCGCAGGCACTGCTGCAGGTACAGTCGGAGGCGCAGCCTCAGGGGCATCTATAGGCGCAGCCATTGGCGGCGTAACAGCTGGGCCTTTGGGTGTAATTATGGGTGCAACAATTGGTACATTCGTGGGTGCAATTAGTATAGGCGTAACAGGTGGCTTTTTAGGACATCGTGTTGGTAAAAAAGCAGGTCAAATAGTCGATAAAAATATCTTCCTCGACTATCAATGCAATGCCTGTAAACACCGTTTTGCTGTACAGCATGCTGTGCAAATTAACAAAGAATAACGCGTACACCCATAAAAAAGCGCTCAAAGAGCGCTTTTGGGTTATTTTTTCACACTGCTCGCTGTTGCATGCGGTGTTTCAGCCTGCGTCGTCACTGGCTGTTGTGTAGTTGTTTGTTGCTTTTTTTCAGGCGGAAATTCAAAACTATGTAACACACTCATTGCAAATGAAGCAGAAGAAACTGTGAAAGTTAAAAAAACACCAAAAGTAAACCGAAGAGAAGAAGACCACATAAAAAGACCCCAAATTTAAAAATATGCGAAAAGCCAATCGGCTTGCATAGATAAGTACAAAAAGCATGTGTATTAAATGTGATCTAGTCGTCTTTTTACATCCCTCAAAATAGGTATATTTCAATCTATAACAATGAGATATTTTGTTTTTATATTTAAATTTTTACAAATATAACTGCTACTTGTATAGCAATAACTTTGCCTGCTTATCATTCAAGCAGGCAAAGTTATAGGTTTTAGCCCACCAGCTTTTGTACTACTTGTGCCAAACGTTTACCTTGCTCTTCACACAAGATTTTTTCATCTTGACTGATAGATAAATCATGACGTGGCCCACTCACATGACTTGCCCCATACGGCGTACCACCAGTTTTCGTATTCGACAGCGCTGGGGCTGAATTGCTTAAGCCTAAAATCATCATGCCGTGGTGGAATAATGGTGGAAGCATAGTTAACAGCGTGCTTTCTTGACCACCATGCATTGAACCTGACGACGTAAAGACACACGCGGGCTTGCCATGCAATGCGCCATTTAACCAAAGGCTGGTGGTTTGATCGAGGAAGTATTTCATTTCCGATGCCATATTGCCAAAACGGGTTGGTGAACCCAAAGCCAACCCAGCACAATTGGCCAAATCATCCAAGCTACAATAAATATCCCCTTCTTCTGGAATGCTGGCTGCAGCTACAGTCACCACGGTGGACAATTGAGGAACTGTGCGAATTTTTACTTGCATGCCTGTAGACTCAATACCATTTGCAATCAAGTGTGCCATTTCTTTGGTTGCGCCATTTTTACTGTAATACAGAACTAAAATATAAGGTTGCATGGTGATTTAGGCGGTGTAATTAAAAAATAAACTATACGGTATTTTGTCCAGTTTTTGGTTAAGCTTAGAGCCGAATATTGAAAAATGATGATTAGAACAATTGAGGCTGTAATTTATGATTGCCGAATATTTCAAGAAACTTCCCTTTTATGACAAAAAATGGTTTCAGTTTGTTTTATTCGTTATACGGCGTTTTGAAGCCGATCGTTGTCGTGAACAAGCAGGTTCTTTGACCTATACCACGCTGTTTGCTGTCGTGCCGATGCTGACAGTATTTTTGGTGATTATCTCTTCCATTAAAGCACTTGAACCTGCGCGCCAACAGCTCCAGCAACTGATTTATAGTAATTTTTTACCTAAAACAACCATTGCCTTTGATAAAGCACTCAATGCATTCACTGATAAATCGAGTAATTTAACCGTTATTGGTATTCTATTTTTATTCATCACTACCGTGATGATGTTGACCAGCATTGAAACTGTGTTTAACCGCATTTGGCGTGTAACCGAAACCCGTGGTGGTATTTTAGGCTTTATGCGCTACTGGACCATTATTTCACTAGGCCCAATCTTGTTGGGCAGCGCATTTGTCATTTCGTCTACCATGGCCTCGCTAAATGTTCTTAACAATAACTTTGCAGGCTATGAACTTGATGGTGAGTTTATATTGTGGCTCATCTCATTTGGTTTAACCATTTTAGGATTTTTCATCTTAAATTGGACCATTCCCAATCGGAATGTACCTCTAAAAGCAGCCTTAATTGCAGGCTTATTTAGCGCAACCGTATTTGAACTCCTCAAAAATCTATTTGGGTTTGTAATGAGTAACTTCACCAGCTATGAACTCATTTATGGTGCATTTGCAGCGATTCCTATTTTCCTGCTGTGGATTTTTTTATCTTGGAATATCGTGTTGTTGGGGGTAGAAATCAGTTATGCACTTACCGCCTTTGATGCCGATGCAAGTCGTGACCGCAAACGCCATCCAGTAATTATGTTGCTGGATCTGCTCGAGCTGTTCTATCAAAAGCAAAAAGTTGGTCTGAGCGTTAGTGAGTCCGAAGCTTTGGAAGTGTTAGGTCGTGATGAAATTGGTCGCTGGCCGAGCTATGTCAAATTACTCGAAAAACAAAATTTGATTACCCGTACAGATACCAATAACTTTGTACTCGCACGTAATCTGGCACAAATTGATTTTTGGACTTTTTACTCACAGCTTCCTTATCCACTGCCACATCGTAAAGATATTGGCAATATTCATGCAGATGATGAATGGATGGAAAAAATTGGCCCAGCTTTGATTGAGTCCGATGATTATTTAGCGGCTAAATTGGCCATTCCGTTATCGACGATTTTGGAATCTAAATAAATACTCAGCCTATTGAATCAAAAAGCCTCATGGATTGAGGCTTTTTGATTATTTCGTAGCTTTACATCACTTTTTAGCAACTTGGCTGTTTTGCGCGCCCAGATAAACTCACAATCAGCACGCCAAGCATTACCATACTGGTACCAATAATAAAGGCGCGTTCTAAAGGCTCATTTAAAATAACTACACCAAACAGAATACCAAATAGAGGGGTTAAAAAAGAAAAGACCCCTAAACGTGAAGCTAAATATTTTTTAAGCAACCAAAACCAAATTAAATAGCTTGCAAATGAAATCAATACTGCATGAAACAGTAGACTCGTGAGAGTCAGCATCGACCAACGGATTTCGCTTTGTCCCAATATAAATGTCATAGGTAGCAAGCAAATAAAGCCACCGAATAATTGATAAAACAAAGTTTGTGTAGCAGGTGCTTCAGACAAATTTGTTAATCGCACGGCAAGCGTTGTGGAGGCCCAAAATATACCAGCGCATAGGGCCAGTAAGTCACCCAAAATCACATGACTTAAGCTTTGCATTGATGATTCACGCTCACCTCCCAAAAAGGTGGTCACAATGCCTAAAAATGCAATTGCAATACCGCTCCACTGTTTCCAAGTCAGACGTTCTGCGGGTAATTTCCAATGTAAGCCCAATGCCACAAAGATAGGCGCTGTATATAACAAAACAACCGTATGTGAGGCTGTCGTAAAGCGCAAAGCTTCGGCCAATAAACAAAATTCCGTGGCAAATAGACCTGCAACCAATGCCCCTGAAAACCAATACTGGCGTGACCACAAGGACTGCCCCTGCGCTAACTTAATCAGTGGAAAAACCAGCAATGCAGATAAACCTGAACGCAAAGCTATTTGCATCAAAGGTGAAATATCTGCTGCAGCCAATTTCACAACAATCTGTTGTAGCCCCCACAATATACATAAGCCAAACATGATTGATGAAGCTTTGGCATCCAATGCCTGACGTTCTTGCACACCATTTACTCTTTGCTCTAAACCGCAACACAGTAGCACTGTCGTACCTAAAAAACACGAGCCAACACTGACTTTTTAATTTTTTATCACGCGAGCTTTTATTGATAGATCAAATACTTCCGAGCAGATAACGCTTACATAAAACTGTGAACTACCTGAGCAGACCAAGCTGGCTTATTTTATAAAATGAATATGCGCCCATGTACGTGCAATTTGGCGATGCAAACTTACAGTCATCACACCCAACATCACAAAGCCCGTACCCATCAGAAAATTCAGCTCAATCTGTTCATGCAAAAAAACCACACCAAACAGCATGCCAAAAATAGGCGTAAGAAATGAAAATACCCCTAAGCTATTGGCCAAATATTGGCGTAATAACCAAAACCACAGCATGAGGCTAAAAAACGACATGATCAGCACATTAAATAATGTGCTCCCCAAAACCACCCAGCTCCAATGAATCGTACTTTGGCCTGTGATATATGCCAATGGGAGTAAAATTAAAAAACTACCCAGCAATTGATAAAACAGCGTTTGAGTTGCTGGCGCATCTGCCAATTTTGTTAAGCGTAGTGAAATGGTGGTTAAAGCCCACATCATACCCGCCATTAGGGCCAAAAAATCTCCCCAAAGCGCATGTGTTAAATCACCTGCTGTGTCACCACGCCCCATAAAGGACAACACAATGCCTGAAAAAGCGAGGAAAATACCGCCCCATTGAATCAAATTCAATTGTTCTGCTGGCAATTTCCAATGTAAACCCAGCGCAACAAAAATAGGCGCGGTATACAGCAACACGACCGTATGTGAAGCCGTGGTATAGCGTAGCGCTTCAGCCACAAAAAGAAATTCGGCTGAGAATAAAATAGCCAGCCACAGACCAGGAAGCAGATAGTCTTTATGATATAAATCTGAAAAGTGCTTCAGACGAAGTAGTGGAATCACCAACAGAACGGATAAACCTGAACGAAGCGCAATTTGCATAATCGGGCTAATATCGGGCGCGGCCCACTTCAGCACGACCTGCTGAATTCCCCAAATCATACACAATAAAATCATCCAACCCGATGCTTGTGCATCGAGTGCTTTACGCTGTTCCACGGCCATTGCTCAAAACTAAAAGAGCCTGCTACTATAGACCTGTCACAAATCAAATATATAGTTTAAAACAGACAAGTCATTATTGAATTCAGGCAATTTCCAACATGCCAAATCGCACTAATGCATCACGCCCTTTGGGCATGCAACTCAAAACCAATGACCATATAGACGCTGCACTTTGGATTAGCTTCCGAGATGACCCAGCGCAATCCATTTACCCCACACATGGCCATGCATGGGGTGAGTTTATTTATGCCTTTGACGGCATTATGGAACTCAATATTGATCAAATTGATTATATCACCCCACCACCGCACGGCATTTGGTTGCCTCCAAACGTCAAACATAGTGGCTTAAATCGTACGGCGGTGTCTCATGGCACACTGTATATCCATGAAAGCCTATGTCAGGACTTACCCCAACAAGCAGGTATTTTACTGAGCTCACCTTTGGTTTCTGCCCTATTTGAACATTTAAGACAAACACCAAATGCTGTATCCAACGCCGAACACCAACGCTTACTCACTGTACTGGTTGACCAACTCAAACATGCCCAATTGGTCAGCAGTTATTTGCCTCATTCTGAGCATCCAACACTGCAAGCCTTACTCAATGATTTACACCAAGCCCCTGCCAATCATCTGTCTTTGGCTATACTTGCCAAACAATACAATATGACTGAGCGTACCCTTGCCCGACTCAGTCAAAAAGAATTAGGCATGTCATTGCATGAGTGGCGCCAGCGCCTAAAAGTGATTAAGGCCATGAGCTTACTGAACCGAGGTCATACGGTAGAAAGTATTGCCTTCGACTTAGGTTATGCTAATGCATCTGCTTTTATTAATATGTTTAAACGCTGGATGCATATTAGCCCCGATCAGTTTCGTAAAAAATTTTCCAGATAAAAACCGCTCTCTGTTTGCTCAAATTAACTGTTCTAAAGTAAATTTCGCTGTGCCTTACATTCACGCAGACATAAAAAAAGGACTGTCTCTACAGTCCCTTTTGATGAATTCAATTACTTTACAAAGGTCGTCCAAACATAATCTTGTTGCTGACCCTGTAAAGTCATACTCAACTGATCACCAGCCTGTAAGGCCGCGACACCTGCAGGTGTTCCTGTCATCACAACATCACCAGCTTCTAAGGTAAACACTTGGCTAATGTCTGCCAGCAACGTTCCTACATCAAAAATCAGCAATGCCGTATCACCCTTTTGACGGAGTTCATCATTAACTTGCAAAGTGTAATGCACATCTTTCCAGTCACTGACAACCGATGAAACATCTACCCAATCTGCCAACATGCATGAACCGTCATACGCTTTTGCACGTTCCCAAGGCTGACCTTTCTTTTTCAAATCATCTTGCAAATCACGCAAAGTTAAATCCAAACCTAAAGTTACCGCATCTACCGCTTGCAATGCCTTTTGTGGATCAGTTTCTGCTTTTAAAGTCTGCCCAATACGCAAAGTCAACTCACACTCGTAATGACAACTACCCAGGGTTTTATTCCAGTCAATTCCAGCATCTAAAGTAGATAAAGCACTCGGTGGCTTCATAAACAAAACAGGACGATCAGGTACTGCATTTCCTAACTCTTTTGCATGATCAGCATAGCTGCGGCCGACACATATAATTTTTGATGGACGTGTAGTCATGATCTTCCCTTCTGTTTTAAGCTCAATTATTTCTTAAATGTATTTTCAAAAATGCTTTGATCTGCTGGATTGCTAAACGCGCGCTTGGGAATAATCACCACTGTACGGTTTTTCATTTCCAACATATACGTCAGTTTACCTGAAGCAAAAGTTGCGACTTCGGCATAGTTGAAAATATTTTTGCGCTCATTGGCAAAAATTTCACCATGATCTTGATACAGATCAATGCCTTGCTCACTCTTACCAAATTGATACTTAATAAACTGACGCTTAAACATCATTGGTAAAAACCAATAGCGCATGAGCAATTGCATGATTAAAAAGAATGCGCCTAAAGCCACGTAATAGCGACCTACACCACTGAAACCTAAAGAAAAACCCCAAATAATAATACCAATGCTAATCAATGGCGTAATAAAGCGTGTGAACTGCCTCTTACCAAAAGTAGCTAAGGCAAAACCATCTTGAGATTCTTCTAAATTCAAGGTGTAACGTAACGACAATGCGGGTTGAGTCTCTGACATCTGCTCACATACATATTTTAAAATATAAATTGAACTAGATATTACACCAGAATAGGGTGATTTCTTATTCTTTTTAGCATCAGAAATACACACTTCGGCGCTGTTCTTTTGCTTTAAAATACGCTAAAACTGCCAACAAATAAAAAATGCATATTACAGGATGTCCTATGCAGCAGATTCAAATAAAAACATGGCTGATGCTGACGAGTCTTATCTTTGCAGGAAATGTATCTGCAAAAATTTTGCCTTGGAAAGCTCAAATTCCAAGTGCATTAACTGAATTTAATCATGATCCTCAAGCCTTAGCTTCACTCACAGGAGAGCGCATTTTGATTTATGCGCATCCTACGCAGTCCATACAATTACCCACCATGCCAGCAGGCAAAAAAACGACGGGGAAATACTACAGTGCCTCGGTGGTGATTCCAGCCAATGTCCAGCAAGTCAGCCGTTTACTGCTCAACTACACCAATTATGCAGGCTTATTTCCAACACTTAAATCGGCCAAAGTGGTTGAGCAACAAGGCTCCATTAGCCAAGTTAAATACAATATTCATATTCCAACGCCTATTCCTGTGCTGAATTTCCGTGAAACAGTACTTATGCAGCATCAGGCCGATGCCAATAGCATTTCCACGCTGATTTTGGATGCACCCGTGCCATACGCGGCGGGTAAAATTGAATGGTTTGAACTCGCGCCGAATCAGACCTTAGTAACCCTCACGCAATGGGGAGACTTAAGCCAACCCAAAGGTTTTTTATTTAGTAAAATTTTGAATGCCATACCCGATGCAAAGCTTGGCATACCTGCGGGTACCAATGCATTTTTGCTCGAATCCTTACAAAAACGCTTTAAGACCAGCCAAGCACAGCCTTTAGGCACTAGTGTATTCCCCACCGTCGGCTTAGACCGAAATGAACAACTCAAAGTGGCACAGCTCAGCCAAAACTCACAAGAGCCGGTCAGTTTTGTGCTCACGGCCAAAAATGTGCCCTACCCACACGGCACAGAGAAATTACGTTTTAGTACCAGCTATCAGTACTATGCCCATAGCCCTGCCCAGCTTCAGCAATGGCTCACACCTAATAGCTATCAACAATTATTCCCCAATCAAATTAAGCAAGTCCGTGTCCGTAAACTAGATAATAAGCAAATGGATGCGAGCTATAAGATCTCGGTGGGCCTCGGTGTCATTAACATTCCTTTTGATTTTAAAATGCGCTTTAACTACGCCACAGATTGGCAAAATGAATTTTATGCCAATGGTGGCGATTTAAAATTTGTCCGCGGTGGCATGCAGTTGACGCCAATGAATCAAGGAACGTTATTAAGTGTGACCAGTGCAATGAAAATTGATCAGGATGCCCCATTTTTATTACGTGCCATGCGAAGCATGCCTTATTCCGATATGCTACCTGCTTTAGGGGGCAATACGGTTTTTGTGCTGAAAGTAAAACAAAAGGCTGGCGCTTAAATTTTGAATTTTATTTAGAGTTATTTTAAATAATTCAGACACAAAAAAACCGCAATAAATGCGGTTTTTTCAATTTAAATCAAGTTGGTGCGCCCAGAGAGATTCGAACTCCCGACCCCTTAGTTCGTAGCCAAGTGCTCTATCCAGCTGAGCTATGGGCGCGACGTCTTGATGTGGTGCATTATACGTGAAATTTCAGCTTTGTTAAGCCCTAATTTGTATTAACACGATCAACTGCCTAGTTATTAGGCATTAATAGCTTTATTCTATTAAAAACCAAGCAAATTTAAATGATTTTATACTTTGGGATTCACTGTGGTTTTAGCCCTAAAATTGGTTTTGAGTGTAGTAGCAATACTTAGTGTTTAAGCAGTTTTTGGTTTTGCTTCGTGACTAAGCACGATTCTAATCATAAAACCGCACACAATGCAGCGGTGGATTTAAAGTCTCAGCTTAAAACATACAGCAGGATTAAACGCCTATGCTCAATTCTCAAAGCTCTATATTCTTGGTGATTATGCTTGATGCTAAAATAGTAGTGAATCTGGCTTTTGAACTGACTTTTAGTTTACGCTCCTGCGACCAACATACCGACAAGAGTTTAGATGCATAAATAGCAGGCACAAAAAAACCGCAATAAATGCGGTTCATTGTTCAAGTTGGTGCGCCCAGAGAGATTCGAACTCCCGACCCCTTAGTTCGTAGCCAAGTGCTCTATCCAGCTGAGCTATGGGCGCTTCACTTGTGTCGTCTTAAAAGACTGCGTTATGTACTTTACTTATTGGTGCGCCCAGAGAGATTCGAACTCCCGACCCCTTAGTTCGTAGCCAAGTGCTCTATCCAGCTGAGCTATGGGCGCGACATAAGTAAAGTTGGCGGTGAGAGAGGGATTCGAACCCTCGATACAGTTGCCCGTATGCATCCTTAGCAGGGATGTGGTTTCAGCCACTCACCCATCTCACCGTAACGTGGCGCCATAATACAAATTTAACCCCATACGTGCAAGCACTATCCCCCACTTTTTTTCATATTTTCGTTCAATTAAATATTTTTTATACAATTTTTCAAATTTAAGCCCAAAAATCACTTTAAAAATGCCACATTAAGCACATTAATTCAGCATTCGTTATAAAATGCCTGTCAAACACACAATATTGCAATCATTTACGTGCAGTCTGCTGTCGCATGACTTATGCTAAACCTATCTTCTGACATGAAGCCAAAGACATTATGAAAAATTGGGTCGATCCTGAAGCAAAAGCTGAAGCCGAACGTTACGAAAATCCGATTCCGAGCCGTACGCTCATTTTAGACATTATTGAACAGCGTGCGCCGTTGTCACATGCAGACTTGGTTGAGCATTTTGAAATTGCCGATCAAAAAAGTATTGATGCCCTGAGCCATCGCCTCATTGCAATGGTGCGTGATGGGCAATTAATGAAAGATGGATTTAAGTTTCAATTGGCCACTGAACAGCCGACTCATGATGCGACGGTTTATGTCAACTCAAAAGGTATGGGCAGTGCCAATATTAAAGGTGAAGACGACCTTTTATTGCCTGAGCGTGAATTACGTCAGGTCTTTAATGGTGACCGCGTTAAAGTACGTCAGACTTCAGTTGATCGCAAAGGTAAAGCATGGGGCTTTATTACTGAAGTTGTAGAGCGTCGCGTTAAACAAATTATTGGTAAAGTCTCAATCCACGATGGTGAATACTTTATTCAACCGTCTAATCCAAATGCGCATCAGCCGATTACCTTAGAAAAAGAACTGATTGAGCATGCCAAAGTAAAATTAGGCGATTCAGTCCGTGTTGAAATTGACGACTACCCAACCAAAGAAGAATTTGCGACGGGTCATATCATTCAGTCTATGGCCGATAAAGCCGATACCGAAATTATTATTCCCCAAACTATTTTAGAATTTGGTTTACCTTACGAATTCCCAGAAGAAGTTGTAAAAGAAGCAGAAAGCTTTAAAGAACCATCTGCAAAAGACCGTGAAGGCCGTATTGACCTACGCGATTTACCATTAGTGACTATTGATGGTGAAGATGCACGTGACTTTGACGATGCGGTTTATGCCGAAAAACGTCCAGGTGGTGGCTACCGTGTAGTGGTTGCGATTGCCGATGTGAGCCATTATGTGCGTATTGGTAAGCCTTTGGATGACGAAGCACAAGCGCGTGGTACTTCGGTGTACTTCCCGCATTTTGTCTTGCCAATGCTTCCTGAAGCACTGTCCAATGGTTTGTGCTCACTCAATCCAAACGTCGACCGTTTGTGTATGGTGTGTGACCTGAACCTTTCACGTGCAGGTCGTGTGACCAGTTACGAGTTCTACCCTTCGGTAATGCACTCTAAAGCACGTTTAACCTACACCCAAGTGGCACAATATTTTGATGGCGATAGTCAGGCGGTGCCTGAAGATCGTAATGTGCGTAAATCGCTCAACACTTTATTCCAGCTTTATCATGTATTAAAAGATCTACGCGCGCAACGCCATGCAATGGAATTCGAAACTGTCGAAACCTACATGACCTTCGATGAGCTTGGCGGTATTAATGAAATTTTACCGCGTACACGTAATGATGCACATAAACTGATTGAAGAATGCATGTTATTGGCCAACGTAGCTACGGCTGAATATGCATTAAAAAATGAAGTACCAATGCTTTACCGTGTACATGAGCCACCAGAGTTTTCACGCATTCAAAAAGTCCGTGATTTTGTGAAGTTATTGGGTCTTAAGTTCCCTGAGCAACCCACACAAGCTGACTATCAAGCAGTGATTGAAGCGACCAAAGACCGTATTGATGCACCAAGCATTCATGCCGTGTTATTACGTTCGATGATGCAAGCTTATTACGGCGCGAAAAATGCAGGTCATTATGGTCTAGCTTATGAGGCGTATACGCACTTCACTTCACCAATTCGTCGTTACCCTGACTTACTGTTGCACCGCGCAATTAAAGCCAGTCTCACACACAAAAAGTATCCACTTTCAGGTGCCTCATTGGATGATGCAGGTCAGCACTTCTCTGCTACTGAACGTCGTGCAGATGAAGCATCGCGCTCTGTAACCACATGGCTAAAATGTCATTATATGCAACAACATTTAGGCGCAGAGTTTGTCGGTACGATTTCTGCAGTGGCTGAATTTGGTTTATTCGTAACCCTCAAAGACCTTTATGTCGATGGTATGGTACACGTGAGCCAATTGGGTGATGACTTCTTTGTGTTTGATCAATCAAGTCAAAGCTTAGTAGGCCAAAACCGTGGCCAAAGTTTTAGTTTAGGCGATGAAGTTCGTATTAAAGTGGCTGGTGTTAATCTTGAAGAGCGTAAAATCGACTTTGAACTGATTCAACAGCTGAGCCATGCTGGTCGCCCGATTCGCAGCAAAGCACCACGTGTGACTAAAGCTAAAGTAACACGCGAAGCAACTGAAGAAGTTTTTAGCGAGCGCCCAAAAAATCATGAAGCGCCAGCTGTGAGTGAAGACGGAGAACGTCCCATTCGAAAGAAAAAGCCAAAATCAAAACCCAGCACCTACGGCAAAAAGCCTGCTAAAAAATCTACAGCAAAATCTGAAGCAAAGGCTAAAGATAAAGTAAAGAAAAAGACCAAATTAAAAAAGAAAAAGTCAAATGCGAAAGCAAAGACTGAGTAATTTTTACTTGGATTAAAAAGAGCGCTTCGGCGCTCTTTTTTATTGACTCTTTGGTCTACTAAGCTTGACTAATCTTTTGAAAACGCTATCTTTTAGCACTTTACCAGGGGGTAATATATGAAAAAAATTTCAACTTCACTACTCATCGCCAGCATGCTTTTCAGTACAGGTTGTGCGACGATGTTTAATGGTTCAAGCCAAACCATTAATATTAGAAGTAATGACACAGATGCTAAGCTTTATGTCAATGAAGAGTATATGGGCAAAAACCAAGCTGTTTATACATTCAAGAAAAAAGAAAATTATGTCATCAAAGCAGAGAAGCAAGGCTGTAAAACAACAGCCATTACACCGCAAAAAAGTTTTGATCCAACGACACTTTTAGGTCTCTTAATTGACTGGGGAATTATCTCTATTCTCGTTGTAGATGGTGCAGCGACAGGTTCTTGGCAAAAATTTGCGCAAACCAGTTATGTCGTAGATCCTGATTGTCAGTAAAATATTTAATCCAAAGAGCGCTTCGGCGCTCTTTTTCTTTTAATATATTCATATAAAAAATAAGTTACTTAAAAATAATGAATCCACAGAAGATCTCGAAATATGATTATCACAATTATGTGTTGTTCGCATTTTTCTTACTGACCATCACAGCGCTCTTTGCCATTTTTAGTTTAGATTTCACCCCAAAGGATCACGTCAAAATATGTGCTTTCATTTTAGCCATATTCATTTATTTTGTGATTTTGCTCTACTTTTATGTGCTTCATCGACAAGGTGAATGGGTCATTCCACGTACATGGAAAAATGTACAGAACAGACCAAAATTCTATTTCTTACTGCTACTGCCTCTTTTTGCTGTTTTGATTTTTTATTTAAATTTTGTGTTTTATCCCCCTCTACTGCATACCGTACTGTTAGGTACACCGACTGTTGTGACCGTTGAAGCAAGTGCTGTCAAAGGACATGGTAAAAAAGGAAGTGTCTACCATTCCATCCAAACACCTTATGACTCTACTCGTATATTTCGAATCAGTGCAGATGAATATGAACACTACAAAAATCAAAATCTGTTCATGAAGGTATCTGTCATTCAGGGGCACTTTGGCACTTACATCCAAAAGATCGAATCCATCCAAATTGTCAAACCAACACAGAATAAATAGCCACAAAGCCTTGATTTATTTATTTCAAACCCCTACATCTACTTATAACATCAGAAATTACTACGGCATTTCACAATGACATTAGAAAAGGCAACTTTGCCTGTTCCTCAATTTGATCAAATCACTTTAGATCAACTTAAAACGCAAATTGAGCAAGCGATTCAATCAGGCCAAACCTTTTTAGATGAATTAACTGCAGTTCCAGACAGTATTCAGCAACAATTAGCTGTACTCGAACAGATCGATACCCTAGAAAATAATATGAGCGAAGCATGGGGCGTACTATCACACCTCAATGCAGTCATGAACAATGCAGAAACACGTGAAGTTTATCAATCGCTATTGCCAGCACTCAGTGAATACTATACCGCTCTAGGCCAACATACCGTGTTGTATCAAACTTATCAGCACGTACGTGACGGTGCCTTGTTTGAAACACTCCCTGCCGCACAGCAAAGTGCGATCAAGTTATCTCTACGAGACTTTAAACTTTCAGGCGTGGCTTTAGAAGGTGATGCTAAAAAGCGCTATGCTGATATTTCTGCACGTTTATCACAATTATCATCAGACTTTTCCAATCATGTACTAGATGCAACCCAAGCTTTTGTACTTCCTTTAGAAGAGGCACAGCTTAAAGGCTTACCAGACAGTAGCGTGGAATTGCTAAAACAATACGGTCAGCAGCGTGAATTGCAACAGCCTGCAGCAACTTTAGATATTCCCTCTTATTTGGCCATTATGACTTATGCTGAGGATCGCGCATTACGTGAAACTTTGTATAAGGCCTATACCACACGTGCGTCTGACCAAGCCAATGCATCTGAATTTGATAACACACCAGTAATGGAGGAAATTCTCAGTTTACGTCAGGAAATGGCACAGCTCTTGGGTTTTGGCAATTATGCCGAACTTTCACTGGCCAGCAAAATGGCACCTAATGTAGAAACAGTACATCAATTTTTAGTTGACCTTGCAGAACATGCACGCCAGCCTGCACTCAAAGAAGTTGCAGAACTAAAAAGCATTGCCAGCGCAGATGGTATTCAAGACTTACAACCTTGGGATACAGGCTTCTACTCAGAAAAGCTCAAAATGCAACAGTTTAATCTGTCACAAGAAGCACTTAAGCCCTACTTCCCTGCGCCTAAAATCTTGCAAGGCCTATTTAGCATTGTCAACCGCTTATACGGCGTACAGGTTGTCGAGCGCGAAGCACCTGTATGGCATCCAGATGCACGTTATTTTGAACTTGAAGATCAAGGCACTGTGATTGGTGGTTTTTACTTTGACCTTTATGCACGTACGGGCAAACGCGGTGGCGCATGGATGAGCGGTTTCCGTTCACGCATGCAAACTGAGCATGGCCTACAGAAGCCAATTTGCTATATGGTGTGCAACTTCACCCCACCTGTTGGTGACCAACCTGCATTATTAACACATGATGAAGTGAACACCTTATTCCATGAATTTGGCCATGGTTTACATCACATGCTAACCGAAGTCGATAATATCTCTGTGGCTGGTACTCATGGTGTAGCATGGGATGCTGTTGAATTACCAAGTCAGTTTATGGAGTTTTGGACATGGGATACAGAAAGTCTAGACCTACTGAGTGAACATATCGAAACCAAGCAAGCCCTACCCGCTGATTTACTTCAAGCATTACTGAATGCACGGTTTTTCCAATCGGGTATGCAAACACTGCGTCAAATTGAATTTGCTCTATTTGATCTCAACATTCACAGCCGAACACCTGCACTCAATGCCACTCAAATTCAGGCAGAATTAGATCAAATTCGTCGCCAATTTGCTGTGGTGCCAACCGTTGCCTATAACCGCTTCCAACACGGCTTTAGCCACATTTTTGCAGGTGGTTATGCTGCAGGCTATTACTCATACAAATGGGCTGAAGTTTTAGCCAGTGACGCTTTTGATCGCTTCGAAAAAGAAGGCATTTTCAATACGCAAACAGGGCATGATTTCCGTAAAGCCATTTTAGCTGTCGGTGGAAAAGATGCTGCACTCGACGCTTTTGTAAATTTCCGTGGACGCGAGCCGAAAATAGATGCACTGCTTCGTCACCAAGGTTGGACGAACGCTTCATAAACTCTTAAACTAAGGACCTTAATTTTATAGTAGGTAAGTATGATGACCATTAAACGCCGATTTATTGCTGGCGCCAAATGTCCGAAGTGTCAAGCGATGGACCGTGTTGTCATGCTTAGCTCAAATGATGATGAATGGATTGAATGCATTGATTGCGGTTATACCGAAAACCGTCCGACGCATGTAGAAGAGCCTGAGACTCCGGCAGTGCCCGATGAAATTGGTGTCATTCAATTCAAACCTCGTCAGCCAAAATAACAATTTAGGTCTATGTATGGCAGAAGATCAAAGAAATAGCCCGAAACTTTTAATCGGGATTATTGGGGGACTCGGCGTACTGGTTGCGCTTTTTTTTGCTTATCAGTGGTTCACTTCTCCAGTAGAAGAGCTAGCGCCAGTTTATGATACGGTTGCGAGCGAAGCCTCAAGTCAGCCAACAAGTGAGGCAAGTACTGAAGAAACCGCTGCTTCTGAAATCAACCTTCAAGAAGCAAGTGCAGTAGAAGCGAATCATGCAACTCAGTCAAAGTCGCTGGTCACTGACGATATTTTAACAGCGCCTATTCCTGAAAATGCTTCTTTAGCAAAAGAGGAACAGGCACGGCTTGCCGATTTGCAAGAACAACTCGCAGAGCAAGAAAAGACCCTAAAGGCACAGCATGCTGATGCTGATCAGCTGATTAAATTAAAAGAAGAGCAACTTAAGCTACTTGAGCAACAACTGGCACAAGAACACTAAGTCATTCAATACTTAGTTTTGCATCTAAATCAGGCTAGAATATCATCAGATTTTCTGGCCTATTATTTATGTCTTCACTCCCCTCATCCAATACCACCGTTAAAGCAATTGGCTTTTTAATGCTGTCCGCCTTTTTATTTTCAATTATGGGCGTCTGTATTCGTTTAGCCTCACAGAGTGTAGACAATGCCGCGATTGTATTTTTTCGCAATGTAGTAGGCCTATTCATTTTCCTGCCCCTTATCCTCAAAAAAGGTACTGGCTTTTTTAAAACTCAAAAACTCTGGATGCATACTTGGCGCTCCATAGTCGGGCTGATCGCAATGTATGGTTTTTTCTATGCAATTGCCCATTTAAAACTATCCAATGCGATGGTGTTTACGTATTCATCCCCCATTTTTATTCCTTTAATTGCATGGTTATTTCTCAAAGAGCAAATCACTGCAAAAATGCTGATTGCGGCATTGGTCGGACTCATTGGGGTACTGTGCGTTGCAAAGCCAGATTCTGGCATGTTCAATCAATTGTCGCTCATTGGTTTAGGTGCAAGTTTTTTAGCAGCCATGGCCTTTGTGACCGTACGCGCCCTTACAGCAACTGAACCACCTGAACGCATCGTGTTTTATTTTTGCTTTTTTGGCACGCTCATTTCAGCCATTCCAATGTTTTGGTCATGGCGTCTATATACATTCACTGAATTAATGTACCTCATTTGTGCTGGGCTATTGGCCAATATCAGTCAGCTCTTTATGTCGAATGCCTATAAACTCGCACCTGCTGGCGAAATTGGACCAGTCAATTATATTGCGATTATTTTTGCGGGTGCTTGGGGTTACTTCATGTGGCATGAGCTTCCAGATCTTTATAGTCTAATTGGATTTGCATTTATTTTTATGGCAATTGTCCTCTGTAATCCTTTATTCAAACGACCGCAGTGGTTGAAGGCACGTCGCTAAAATAAAAACGTTTAAATGTCTATCTCCCATAAAAAAATGCACCCGAAGGTGCATTTTTTTATGCTGTTACTTGTACCAGCCAAATAACTTCAATACATACGGCGCATAAGTCACAATCAGTAATGATGGGAACAACACCAAAATTGGTAAGATCCAACGTTCATAACGATAGTAGAAATTGGTGTACATCGCTTTTGCTTCGGCATCCGCTTCACGAACCTCATCATCACCAACGGACAATCGTGTCAGCAAATGATTCAGCGCAACAGGTGGTGAGACATAACCCAACTCGAATGCGACCAGTACAATCATCCAGAAATGAATTGGATGGATGCCATTTTCATACGCTACAGGTGCAACTGTAGCCGCAACCAAAATAACTGCACCAAATGGGTCTGTGGTCATACCAATAATTGCCAATAGCAATGCAATAAAGGCCAATGAAATATAGATATTGCCCAAATGTGTCGGTAATAGTTCTACAACTTCAGTACGTTCAATTAAGCCACCTACACTTGCAGAGAGTGCCATAAGGATAATCAGCGCACCAATATGACCAACTGTTTCTGATGATGCAAACCAAATCGAGCTACCAAAGCCACGACGCTGTCCATCATGCTCACGCATAAATGTTGAGCTTTGAGCATGCTGTTCTGCCAAATGTGCATGTTGATCGACAGGTGTTGGAGTAAAACGATCCGCAAACCAACGGTCAAACATAATGTAAGCAATTAAAATAATTGGTAACACTACAGGTGCAGTGAACTCATCCATCTTGGTGTCTAGACCATATTTGTAGAATGCAATCACAATCAATGTGATCACAATATATGGAATGACTGGAATAAATGCGCGAAGCATGCCTGGAATTGCAACTTTCGGTGAATTCACACGGAAACGTGTTTCCGCCAAGAACAAAGAAATGCCTAAGAAAATAAATGCAGTTAACCAGAATACATAAATACCATGATCAAATAACTCATCTGAAGTGACATGACGACTGTCGAGCATTGAAATCAAAATAATTAATAAACATGGACGAATCACCACGCCGAGCGAGCCCGACATTGCAGACACGGCCAAAGCAAATTGACGACGTGAGCCAGAATTCCAAACTTCTTTATAAATAATGGCACCCGCAGCCACAACGAAGATACCAGATGCACCTGTATAAGCTGTTGGAATAGCAGCTGCAATCAAAATTAACCAAGTCAGTGTTTCAGGGGCCAAGTTCCATGGGCGTAAAATCCCCAAGAACAGATCCATCACCCGTGTTTGCGTGAGTAACATACCTGCCCAAATGAATAACGCTAGGTTTAAGAAAATACCTGAGAACTCAACCAACTGTCCCAAATAAATCCCTTGCCCCATTGGATAGTCCATGAAGAAAGTAAATGCTACGCCTGTAATAATGGCCATATAGGCATACAGTGGTACACTCAGTAATGCAAAACCAATATTCCCTGGGCCTTGTTCTTTTACCGCTGGGGTTTTAAAGAACTGGAAAATACTGATCAGCATAACTAAACCAAATAGCGCCAACCACAACCAATAGACAGCTAAGGTTTCAGTGGTCGATTTCACCCCTGAATTTAAAACCGAATTAAATTGGCTATATACAGAGAAAGTTAATAAACCATTACCTATCGCCATAAACAACGCGTATACACGGTAATCTAATTTGGTTGTTGGTGCACGTAGACCAATATGGTGGAATTTTATTGATGCAGTAATTGCAGAGACTAAAACCATCAACAATAAAATCAAGACACGGTTTTCAGAACCGAATTTGAAAATACCGAAGAATGTTGTTTCAACTGCACGATAAGTACGAATACTTGAATGATCATCCAAATATTTTTTAGCTTTGTCATAAAATTGGAATTTTTCTTCACACTGCTGCACACCCGCCATGATTGATGCACGTACATCAGACTCAGAGGCACTACCGAAGATATCTGCAAACTCATCATTTGCATTTTGCTTCATTTGGGTCTGCACCATTGCATCAACATTCGGATGACGATCACAATCAGGTGCAACAGGTTCAGCGCGTAAAAACGAGTACTGCATCCCAATCGCTTCATTGCCATACAGCTTTTCACCTGTACGCAATAATTGGCCATGAATCATTTCGCCCGTGCCAATGATTAAAGTCAACAGCAGTAAAAGCAGAACGATAAAGGTCGAGATCCAGTTGTTCCATATATAACTTAACAGTCCGAGTCCGGATCTGCTGTTTTGATCATTTTGCATGAATCTTCCTATTTTTATTTTGGGTGTGAGCGCTTTGCTTCACCCTTGTCCTTCTTTCCAAAAAATTCCTTTTTCGGTATTTCTGTTTGTTATTCCGATTTTCTTTCAATGTGCAACAATTAGGCAGATATTAAAATGACAATATGTATTTTCTTTTATGAAAAAAATGTCAACTCGATCACTTCTCTACTTATCATTTCTCTGCAATGAAATAACTCCCAATTACATAGATAACGGCCAGTACAATACCCCAAATCACCCCCAATAAATGGGCTTCGACCAATACAGGACTTCCTATAAGTTGAGCTGTCCCCATACTGCCAAAGGTATTTTCCCAAACCAATTTTGACAAAATTAATAACAGTACAAATGCAGCAAAGCGTCGCTCACGCTTATATAACAAGTGTACACAAGCAATAGATGCATAAGCCCCATGCAGCACCCCAGAAAGCCCCGCATAAGCTTCTATATCGGGTAGAAAAAAGTAAAAACTGAGACTAATTAAAGGCGGAAGTGCCAAGAGCAAGGCTACAAAGTGCCAGAGCGATGCGCGTGGAAATATAAATGGCAAACAGATAAATGCCAGCATATTCAAAAAATAATGCATCCATCCCACATGAACCCAATGAGCTGTCCATAAGCGCCAAAATTCGCTAAACAGCCCATCTTGCCAGTAGATGAATGCATCTTTATACACTTGCAAACAGGCAGAAAAAGACACAAATACTGCTAAAAAAACAATTTTTCGAATTAAAAATTGATCTTGCATGTACCTTACTCCGTTATGTTTGCGCTAAGGTCTTACACTTAGCAATTCACTTCGGTTCTATTTCTGAGGCTCATATTTACTGTGACTTACCCTCTTCAAATAAATCATCTAAATCAGAAGAAGAGCCACTATCATCCCAGAAACGTTGCATGCCATCATCTGCTGTACGTGTACCTGTATGCTCAGTCCAATAGCGATCTGAAATACCTTTCACCATCAACTCAGCCATACTATCAATCAGTTTAAACTGTGGATTGACTGGTTTTTCATCTGAACGTGCCTGTGCAAAACTCTTCAAAGCATCACGAATTTTAGCATCGTCACCACTGGCTTGTGCTGCAACGGCATACATCGCATGCGGTAAGCGGACGCCTTTTTGCTCACCAATCGTCATTGATTGTTTTAAAGTTTGGTATGGATCTGGCTTATCATCGCCCGCCCCGGGTAATAAGGTCCAAATCACAGCACGCGTTGCATTAGGCGCACCCCAAAATTTTTCATTATTTAAGCAGGTCATCCCACGCTCAACCACGGCCGCAATATCTTTAGGTACATTCACTGCACCACCAGAGTTAATATCATTGGTCATGGCCTGTAAGCCACTTAACATGCCCAATAAATAAACAGTCTGCTCTATATCACTGTTCATTTTGGCACAGCCATCACCCAATGTTTTTTTGTATTTCTTTTCATAGCGTGATTGGAACAATTGATAGCCTGTATATTGACGCTGTGCCGCTAAACCCGCCCAACGTTTTTGCTCTATACGTGCATCCTGTGCTTCAGTCACTTGATTTGATTTAGATGCTCGAAGATAACGTAACTCTGCATCTAAAGCTTTTTGCTCTGCGCACATACCAGAAGCTGAGTACATAAGTACAGCCACACGTGTTGGATCTGCACCCATATCTTTAGTCGCCATAATCGCAGGCGTCAAAGAGTTGCCGGTGTTGCAGATCATTTCTGCATCATCCATGGCTAAAATTGGCGGTACGATATGATTTTCTGTAAAACCTAATGCCACATTGGCACCTGTCTTGATCACTTGTGAACAGCCAGATAATAAAAATGTAGTTGTTATTGCGACTGCCACACCTTGGCAAATGCGTTGGACGTTCGACATATTCCTGTCCTCTATAATTTTGTTTATGTCCATCTCGACAAACATATCAGAAGCGTTTTCTGTTTAAAAGAGTATTTACTCTAATTTGAGTCTACACTGTGCCATTATTTTAATGCGTTGCAATTGACTGGAATGAAGAGGATGCCAAATTTTAGGCAAAAAAAAGCAGCATTGCGACGGTTCAGCACATGCTACTTATTAAGGGTCTAGCGCCTAAACGCTAATCATGTTGTGCAATTCGTTCCTTCAGCACCGTTCCTAGCCGTCCTACTACAATTGCCATAACAATCGCAGCTGCCAGAAGCATCCAAGTTGGATAGTCCATAAGAGACTCCTCATTTCGCTGTTGGTAGAGTTAATGTACATGTATCAAAAAATAGACAGCACAATAATTGTCAGACAATTTATATTTTCTGCCAACTATTCAGCAGTCTGTCTGACAACATTGTGAGAGATGCATTATATTCAATTGATTTTTATTGTTTTTATGATTTTTTAAAAATTTAGTCTGTCTAACAATTAGATCATTTTGGCCAATACTTTCAATGACTTCCACTGTTTGAAGGCGACTTGATCACACCAAATAATCATTGGTTTTGTACGTGCATGCTGAAAATACACCACGATATACACTTGATGATCAATAATATGACTGATTTGCACACGCTGTGGCTGACCGTACTTGGTCAAGGTCCAATCACGACCATCCAGATATTCCAGCGCACTAATATTGGGGCGCCGGCGATAAAATAAAGCATAGATGACCAAGCCCAATAGCAGAAACACACACCAAAGCCAGATGGCTAAAACCTGATAGAGCAAGGTCATTAAAACCGCAAAAATGGCAAACTGAAACACTAGCGCTATCAGACTAGGTTTCAGCTGAAAATGACGCTTATCCATGAACGTAGTGTTTTAACTTCTGAATAAAATCACGTAATTCTGGGCGTGGCGGTTCACTTACTTCCATAAACCAATCCAATAAATCTGGATCTTCCTGCGCAACCAACTCTGCAAACATGTCTTTTTCAAATTGATCTGCTTGCAAGTAGTAATTTTTTACGTAGGGATCAAAATACACATCAATTTCTTTTAAACCGCGTCGCGCACGGTAAATTACTTTGCGTTCTTCCAAGCTGATGTCATCAGTCATCGCATTCCCCAATGTTAGATTTAAACGCCGTTATTTTACCTTATTCAGCCCTGTTAATTGACACCTTTTCACAAGATTGACCGAAAGCATCAGTAAATTTTCTGCAATTGAGCATTCAGCACATTGCTGACAACTGTACATTCTTATAATTTTCAAATACACGCACACACAATAAGGATAATTCACATGCAATCTGGAGCGATTCGCCCTATTCTCAATATGCTACCGCGCAAACTGTTTAATGCTGATCATGAAGCATTCCGCGATACTGTACGCAAATTTTATGAAAAAGAAGTTGTGCCAAATATTGAAAAATATGAACAACAACAACATGTGGATCGCGATATATGGAATAAAGCAGGTGCGCTAGGTTTATTGTGTACCACCATGCCTGAAGCCTATGGTGGCTCTGGGGTAGACCGTCTGTACAGCATGATCTTAATTGAAGAACAAGCCTATGCCATGGATTCTTCAACAGGTTTTTCTCTGCATTCAGATATTGTGGCCAATTACATTTATAATTTTGGTAATGAACAACAGAAGCAATTTTGGTTACCTAAAATGACCACTGGCGAAACAGTTACCGCCATTGCGATGACTGAACCAGGCACAGGTTCAGATTTACAAGCTGTACGTACAACCGCCGTACTAGATGGCGACGACTATGTTATTAATGGCTCTAAGATTTTTATTACCAATGGTTATCTATGTGATATGGCCATTGTGGTATGTAAAACAGGTCACTCTGAAAAAGGTTCTGCAAACTTATCCTTAATTTTAGTTGAAGCAGATCGCGTAGGCTTTAGCAAAGGCAAGCCACTCAACAAAATCGGCATGAAAGGTCAAGATACCTGCGAACTGTTTTTTGATAACGTGCGTGTACCTAAAGAAAACTTACTGGGTATGGAAGGCATGGGCTTTATGATGCTAATGAAAGAGCTGGCTTGGGAGCGCATGTTGGTCGCAATTATTTGCCAAGCAGGTGCAGAAGCGTCTTTTGCACATACCGTCAAGTACACCAAAGAGCGTAAAGCTTTTGGCAAAGCAATTGGGAGCTTCCAAAACAGTCGTTTTACACTCGCTGAATTGCGTACTGAAATTGACTTCTGTCGTGCCTACTTAGACCGATGCATGGAGTTACAACTCAAAGAAGAACTCGGCATTGATGCAGCAGCAGCGGCCAAATACAAAATTTCAGAAATGTTCTCAAAGGTTGTAGATGAGTGCCTACAGCTCCATGGTGGCTATGGCTATATGCTTGAATATCCAATTGCACGTGCCTATATCGACAACCGTGCAAATCGAATCTACGCAGGAACCAATGAAATTATGAAAGAATTAATTTCACGTACGCTCTAATCTCTAAACCCCTAGCCTATCCTGCTACAGCAACGCAATTCGTTCAGCGTTGCTGTTCTCATTTTACAAGTAACTATGATTAAAACAGCTCATTGAGAAATTCTTGAATAATCTGCAAAACCAGCTCAGGTTGCTCTTTATGCGGTAAATGATGCAACCCTTCTAAAATATGCATTTCAGCGCGACCATCAACACCATCAAATAATTGCTGTGCTTGATTTATACTGCCGTATTCGTCTAATTCACCATGAATAATCAAGCTTGGACAGCTTACTTTTGGCAAGACTGTGGCCAAATTCCAGCTTTGAAACTCAGGTGCAAGCCAGGTTTCCGTCCATGCATCTAATACCCACTGTGCCTTCTGTGGATGGTATTTCTCTAAGCGTTCCAATTGACCTGCTTGTTGAAAACCTTTTTTTGCAAGCATGATCCCCTGCACTGTTTGCTCTTCTACTTCAAACTGGGCTGCAATACTCACTAAACTTACACAGCGCTCTGCTTCTTGAGCCGCAATGGCAAATGCCATAGCACCACCCACACTATGCCCCATCACCACAAAATGTGAGAGCTGAAAATAGTCAATCACAGCCTGAAAAGCCTGCTGTGCTTCACTGAGCACAAAGTCCAGTGCAGGTAAGGCCATACATGCATCAGACAATCCAAAGCCTAAACGATCATAGGCATAGACTTTACGCTTTGAAAGATGTGCCAATTGCGCAGGTAAATCTCGCCATAAATCCACACTTCCTAAAGAATCGTGTAACAAAATTATGGGTGCCAATTCAGCATTTACATCAACCGATTGCCAAGAACGAGCGTTTAATAACAAAGTGCCAAAAGGCACTTGATATTGCTGTGTTTGAATATCCATTACACTACTTCGATTTATGTCCTACACACATCTTGTCCGAATCTACAGATAAGGCAAAGTTAAATTATTGAACGCAGAATTCATAAAAAAAGGAGCTCTTAGAGCTCCTTCTCATATCCAGCTTATAATGAAGTGATGTTAATACCTCATAAAATTATCTTAAGAGACTAAACGAGGCTTTGTCACTGAAGCTGCTGATTTCTTACTAAATTTGAGCACACTATCTTCAAATCCAGCTTTTTTCAATGCTTTACGATCTGCCAAATAGTTATTGGTTACACGCCATGGCCCACTCTTACCTTGTTTCGGCATGACATCCGCAGCACGCGCAATATAACCAGAGCTGAGACTTCCCATCACCGTATCTTGCTCAATTTGTGTTGCATCGCCTTGTGGTAAAACTTCGTTATAGCCTTTCTCATCCATATAGTTCAGCAAACGACAGATATATTCAGCAGCAATATCCACTTTTAAAGTCCAAGACGCATTAATATAGCCAATAATTAGCGCCATATTTGGCACATCACTGACCATCACACCTTGATATAGCATATGCTGAGAAGTGTTCAATGGCTTACCATCAATCGTCGCTTTAATTCCACCTAAAATTTGAATATTTAAACCTGTCGCAGAAATTACAATATCTGCATCTAAATGTTTACCAGACTTCAACTGAACACCTTTGGCAGTAAACTTCTCAATTTGATCCGTTTCTACACTTGCACGGCCTTCACGCAAAATCTTAAATAAGTCACCATCTGGAACAACACATAAACGCTGATCCCAAGGATTATATTTAGGCGTAAAGTGTTTCATATCCACCTTACCCTTTAACTGCATTTTAATAGATTGCAATAAGAATTTGCGAAGCAACTCAGGCTGCTTTTGAGCGACTGCATATACAGCACGCTGCACACCAATATTACGTGCACGTGTTAATTTATAAGCCAAATCTTCAGGCAACACTTTACGCATTTTGTCATAGATCATATCCACCGAAGGAATAGATGCAATATAGGTTGGCGAACGTTGTAGCATCGTTACATGACCAGCCCCACCCTTCGACATCGCTGGTACGAGGGTAATTGCAGTTGCACCACTACCAATGATGACTACTTTTTTGCCTTTGTAATCTAAATTTTCAGGCCAATGTTGTGGGTGAATAAACTGACCTTTAAATGCACTTTGATTTGGAAAATCAGGTTGGAAACCTTTGTCATAGTTGTAATAGCCCGTACAGCCCACGACAAAATTTGCAATCCAAGTTTCTTTTTTATTGTCCGCATTTTCAATTTCAACCGACCATTTTTTCGTGTTCGAGTCATAATTTGCACTCAACACACGATGCTGAAAATGAATTTTCTGTGCCAACTGATTTTCGTCAATAACTTCAGACAAATAGCCTTTAATTGAAGCACCATCAGCCAAAACACTGGCCTTTTGCCAAGGTTTAAAATTAAAACCAAAAGTTGACATGTCCGAATCTGAACGAATACCAGGATATTTAAATAAGTCCCACGTACCACCAAAACTTTCACGACGTTCAATAATTTCAAATGAACGTTGCGGGCAATTCTTTAATAAATGCGCTGCAATACCAATACCAGAAATACCAGCACCAACAATCAGAATATCAACTTGCTTTTCCATATTGTTCTTTTAACCTATCTCAGTTTTATGGTTTTATTAAAGCACATATTTGACAATACGCAATGTCAAGTTTGATAAAATTTGATAAATTCCGTGTCATTTAAGGACAACACTTATTTTTGTCTAACAATTTTTAGGCAAAAAAAAAGACCGGCTAAAAGCCGGTCTTTCTTAGAACAACTAACGCTATTCTTGTGCGAAATTATTTAACTTCGCGATCTACAAGCTCAACGTAAGCCATCGGTGCAGCATCACCCGCACGGAAGCCCGCTTTAAGAACACGTAGATAACCGCCGTTACGTTCTTTGTAACGAGGGCCAAGAACGGTAAACAATTTACCAACAGTTGCTGCTGAACGAGTACGAGCAAACGCTAAACGGCGGTTTGCAACAGTATCGTTTTTAGCTAAAGTGATTAAAGGCTCAGCAACACGGCGAAGTTCTTTCGCTTTAGGCAAAGTTGTTTTAATTAACTCATGCTCAACTAAAGCATTTGTTAAGTTTTGGAACAACGCCTTACGGTGACTGCTTGTACGGCCTAATTTCACACCACTATTACGATGACGCATGGTGATAGTCCTACTTAATTAACGGCTACGATAGGCAAAGCGGTCGTCCATGCGTAAACTAGCTGGTGGCCAGTTTTCTAAACGCATGCCAAGCTGCAAGCCTTTCGAAGCTAGAACATCTTTAATCTCAGTCAACGATTTTTTACCTAAGTTAGGAGTTTTTAACAACTCAACTTCAGTACGTTGAACAAGATCGCCAATGTAGTAAATATTTTCTGCTTTCAAACAGTTAGCAGAACGAACAGTAAGCTCTAGATCATCTACTGGACGAAGCAAGATTGGATCAACTTCTTCACGAGGTTCTTGAGCAACTGGCGCTTGATCTTTCTGAAGATCAACAAAGATTGCAATTTGTTGTTGCAAGATTGTTGCCGCTTTGCGGATCGCTTCTTCTGGATCTACAGTACCATTTGTTTCAAGATCAATGATCAGTTTATCAAGATCTGTACGTTGTTCTACACGAGCGTTTTCCACTGTGTAAGACACACGTTTAATAGGGCTATAAGAAGCATCTAATTGTAAACGACCCACTGGGCGAGTTTCGCCTTCTGGGAAGCGTGAATCAGAAGTCTCGTAACCACGACCTTGAGAAACTTTCAGGCGCATCTTAAGATTGCCTGTAGCACTTAGAGTGCCGATCAAGTGTTCAGGGTTAACCACTTCAACATTATGAGGTAAACGAAGGTCAGCGGCAGTTACGTCGCCAGGACCTTGTTTCTCTAATGTCAAATAAGCTTCATTTTGATCGAACAGCTTAATAGACAATCCTTTTAGGTTCAGCAAGAGCTCGACGATGTCCTGCTGCAAGCCTTCCAAAGTACTGTACTCGTGCTCGACACCTTCAATTTCAACTTCAACCACAGCAGCGCCAGGTAAAGAAGAAAGTAGGATGCGACGTAAAGCATTACCAAGAGTATGACCAAAGCCACGCTCTAAGGGTTCTAGAATAACTTTTGCCGAGGTCCCGCTTGCCGCTTCGACCTTAATCGCTTGCGGAGTTAGAAACTCATTTGCAGTACGCGTCATTATTGCTACCTCAAGGATTATTTAGAATACAATTCTACAATCAAGCTTTCGTTGATTTCAGCAGGTAAATCAGAACGATCTGGAGCAGCTTTGAACGTACCTTCCAATTTAGAATGGTCAATTTCCATCCAAGAAGGAATGCCACGTTGAGCAGCTAATTCAACTGCGTTTTTGATACGCAATTGTTGTTTAGCGCCTTCGTGAACTGCAATCACGTCACCAGCTTTAACTTGGATAGACGCGATGTTAACGCGACGGCCATTTAAAGTGATAGAACGGTGAGATACAAGCTGACGAGCTTCTGCACGTGTAGAACCAAAACCCATGCGATAAACAACGTTATCTAGACGGCTTTCAAGCAATTTCAACAAGTTTTCACCTGTTGCGCCTTTAACACGAGCAGCTTCTTTGTAGTAGTTACTAAATTGACGTTCTAAAACACCGTACATACGACGTACTTTTTGTTTTTCACGTAATTGTAGTGAATACTCAGATTGTTTGCCACCACGAGCGCCGCCATGTTGGCCAGGTGCTTTAGCAGCTTTTTTTGTTTTGACGTCAAATGGTTTAACGCCAGATTTTAATTGCAGGTCTGTCCCTTCGCGGCGAGAGAGTTTGCATTTTGGACCAATATAACGAGCCATGAATGTTTCTCCTTACACGCGACGTTTTTTAGGTGGACGGCAACCGTTGTGCGGGATTGGCGTCACATCGGTAATGCTGTTAATTTTATAACCCACTGCACCTAAAGCACGAACCGCAGATTCACGACCTGGACCAGGACCTTTTACAAGGACGTCCAAGTTTTTCAAACCGTAGTCTAAAGCTGCTTTACCAGCAACTTCAGCAGCTACCTGAGCAGCGAACGGAGTTGATTTACGTGATCCACGGAAGCCTTGTCCACCAGAGGTAGCCCAAGCCAGTGCATTACCTTGACGATCGGTAATAGTCACAATGGTGTTATTAAAAGAAGCGTGAATGTGTGCAACACCTTCAGAGACGGTACGAGTGACCTTCTTGCGTGTGCGAGTATCTTTAGCCATCTTTTAGCTTCCAGAAATCTTATTTCTTAATAGGTTTGCGCGGACCTTTACGGGTACGTGCGTTAGTTTTGGTGCGTTGACCGCGGACAGGCAAGCTGCGACGATGACGAAGACCGCGGTAGCAGCCTAAATCCATTAAACGTTTAATGTTCATGGAAATTTCGCGACGTAAGTCACCTTCGGTAGGAACCTTAGCAACTTCTGCACGAATCGCATCAAGCTGAGCGTCATCTAATTCACGAATCTTAGTTGTAGTAGCGATACCTACAGTAGCTAAGATGTTCTTAGCAGTGTGGCGACCTACACCAAAGATGTACGTTAGAGAGATAACAGCATGCTTGTTATCCGGAATGTTTACACCGGCAATACGAGCCATTCAATTTTCTCCAAAAAGGCAGTTAAGATAATCAACCGCCCCACAAAAATCTTGAGGGGCGGATAATAACCTAATTAGCCTACTGAAATCAACAGGTCTTGATCAGATTAAC
Source organism: Acinetobacter sp. SWAC5 (assembly GCF_003419885.1). NCBI lineage: Bacteria > Pseudomonadati > Pseudomonadota > Gammaproteobacteria > Moraxellales > Moraxellaceae > Acinetobacter > Acinetobacter sp. SWAC5. The sequence continues at coordinate 84,585 of NZ_QUWR01000011.1, read as the reverse complement.
CTTGACGCTGCTTATGACGAGGTTCAGCGCTACAAATTACGCGAATAACCCCATTACGACGGATAACTTTACAGCTACCACAAATTTTCTTTACAGAAGCTTGTACTTTCATGATGAAACCTCAAGTGCGCTTATCCCTTAGGATGAGCAGTCGTTTTTCTCATTAATGATTGATTATCGTACTGATGCGATGTGAGATGAGCTTGTAGCTGAGCCATAAAGTCCATCACAACAACCACTACGATCAGTAAAGACGTACCACCTAAGCTGAATGGAATACCAAACGAACTTTGTAGAATCATCGGCATTAAACAGATGATTGTGATATAAATCGCGCCGATAAAGGTCAATCGATTGAGAATATGATCTAAGTAACGAGCAGTTTGCTCACCTGGACGAATACCAGGCACATAAGCTCCGCTGCGTTTTAGGTTTTCTGAAACTTCTTTAGGGCTAAATACTAGCGCAGTATAGAAATAACAGAAAAAGATAATTAACGCACCAAAGAGCACCAAATACAACGGCTGTCCAGGCGACAAAACGAGTGCCAAATCTTGTAGGCCACGCTTAATAAAACCAGCATCAACATCATGACTACCTACCCACTGACCTAAGCTCGCAGGAAATAATAGCAATGAACTTGCAAAAATCGCAGGAATCACACCCGCCATGTTAATTTTTAACGGCAAATGTGTCTGTTGTGCTGTAAATACACGACGACCTTGTTGTTTTTGAGCATAGTTTACTGGAATACGACGTTGCGCTTTCTCAATAAACACAATTGCTGCCAATACTGCAATCGATAATACAGCAAAAACTGCCAAACCAATCATACTTGATTGACCATTATCGATAGAAGTAAATGATTGCAGAACCAAGTTCGGCAAACCTGCAACAATACCAGCGAAGATGATCATGGAAATACCGTTCCCCACCCCACGCTCGGTAATTTGTTCACCCAGCCACATTAAGAACATTGTACCTGCAACTAAAGATGTTACAGCGGGAACGTAAAATGCAAGACCAGAAGTCAAAGTAATATTTTGACTAATTAGACCCGCACACATCCCGATCGCTTGCACAAGTGCAAGGAACAACGTGCCCTGACGTGTATATTGGTTAATCTTACGCTTGCCTTGTTCGCCTTCTTTTTTCAAAGCTTCAAGCGAAGGAACCACAGTTGACATCAACTGCACGATAATCGATGCAGAGATGTATGGCATGATCCCTAGAGCAAGAATTGACATCCGCTCTAATGCACCACCTGAAAACATATTAAACAAACCAAGGATCGTGCCTTGGTTTGCATTAAAAAGGTTTTCAAGCGCAGCATTATTAATGCCCGGTACTGGTATATGCGCTCCTAACCGAAAAACCAACAACGCCCCGATGAGGAACATCATACGACGAATAATTTCACGGTATTTCACATGAAATGGTTGACCTTTCATCATGTTAACATGACCTGACGAGCTAGGAGACATAGACACTGGGGATTACTCCTCGACTTTGCCGCCAGCAGCTTCTAGAGCAGCTTTAGCGCCTTTAGTCAATGCAACACCTTGTACAGTGAATGCACGAGTAATTTCACCAGAAAGTACGATACGTGCACGAAGCATGTCTTTACGTACAACGTTAGCAGCTTTTAAAGTTTCTAGAGACACGATGTCGCCTTCAACTTTAGAAAGTTCTGATAAACGTACTTCAGCAGTTTTCAAAGCCATTTGGCTAGTGAAGCCGAATTTAGGCAAACGACGATATAACGCTGTTTGACCGCCTTCGAAACCTGGACGTGTACCACCGCTCTTACGCGAGTTTTGACCTTTGACACCACGGCCACCAGTCTTACCAACGCCAGAACCGATACCACGGCCTAAACGAAGGTTATCACGTTTAGCACCTTCTGCAGGTGCAATTGTATTTAAACGCAGAGTCATGGCTTATTCCTCTACACTAACCATATAGTAGACTTGGTTGATCATACCACGGTTAGAAGGTGTATCTAGCACTTCTACAGTATGACCAATACGACGCAGACCTAAACCTTTAAGGCTAAGCTTGTGATTTTTCAAGCGATGCGATGCAGATTTAGTCTGGGTAACTTTAATCGTTTTCATGATTGATTACCCTTGAATTTGTTCAACAGTAAGACCACGTTTCGCAGCAACCTTCTCAGGAGAAGTCATATCACGCAGACCGTTAAAAGTCGCGTTAACAACGTTTGCAGCGTTAGTAGAACCGTAGCATTTAGTCAATACATTGCGTACGCCAACAGCTTCTAAAACTGCGCGCATTGCACCACCAGCGATTACACCAGTACCTTCAGAAGCAGGCTGCATGTAAACACGGCTAGCGCCATGACGAGCATTGATAGGGTGCTGAACAGTACCATCAACAAGGTCAACAGTAATCATGTTGCGACGAGCAGCTTCAAGTGCTTTAGAAATAGCAGCTGGAACTTCACGTGCTTTACCACGACCAAAACCTACGCGACCATTACCATCACCCACAACAGTTAATGCTGTGAAAGAGAAGATACGACCACCCTTAACAACTTTGGCTACACGATCAACGGCAACCAGCTTTTCAACAAGACCTTCGTTTTGTTCAACTTTAGCCATGATTAGAACTCCAAGCCGTTTTCACGAGCAGCATCAGCCAAGGCTTTGATACGACCATGATATTTAAAACCAGAACGGTCAAATGCAACTTTAGTAACACCAGCTGCTTTAGCACGCTCTGCGATTAAAGCACCTACTTGTTTCGCTGCTTCAACGTTACCAGTTGTACCTGCACGTAAAGTAGCATCTAAAGTAGAAGCTTGAGCTAATACTTTGCCACCATCTGCTGAGATAACTTGAGCATAGATGTGACGCGGTGTGCGGTTTACACACAAGCGAGTCGCACCCAATGCACGAATGTGCAAGCGTGTGCTTTTCGCACGACGCAAACGGGATTGTTTCTTTTCGTTCATAAGAACCTCGCGCCTTATTTCTTCTTAGCTTCTTTACGAAGTACAACTTCGTCAGAATAACGAACACCTTTACCTTTATAAGGCTCTGGTGGACGGTAGCCACGGATTTCCGCAGCAACTTGACCTAAAGCTGCTTTGTCAGCAGATTTAAGGATAATTTCAGTTGCAGTTGGAGTTTCAGCAGTCACACTTTCAGGAAGTGCATAATCAATTGGGTGTGAAAAACCAAGGTTAAGGTTAACAACGTTACCTTTAACCGCAGCTTTATAACCAACACCAATCAATTGTAACTTGCGTTCGAAGCCTTCGCTAACACCTTTTACAAGGTTGTTTAAGACAGCGCGAGCAGTACCAGCTTGCATCCAAGCGTCTTTCGACTCTTTAACTGGAGCAACTTGAAGTTTACCTTCTTCCTGTTTAAGCTCGACCAGCGCATGCAGGTTGAAAGACAAAGTACCTTTAGTGCCTTTCACTTCGACCTGCCGGCCGTTCTGAGTAACTGTTACACCGTTAGGTACAGTTACTGGGGCTTTAGCCACACGAGACATGAGGAATCACCTATTAAGAAACAAAAGCAATAACTTCACCACCGATGCCCGCAGCACGTGCAGCGCGATCAGTCATGATGCCTTTGCTTGTAGAAACAATTGCAATACCTAAACCTTGCTTAACGCTAGGAAGTGCATCTTTACCGCGGTATTGACGTAGACCTGGACGGCTTACGCGTTTCACAGTTTCGATAACTGGTTTGCCTTCGAAATATTTTAACGTAATTGTTAAAGTTGCTTTGCCTTCAGCGTCTGCAACTTCTACGTTAGAGATGTAACCTTCTTGTTGAAGTACGTTTGCAATAGCAACCTTCAACTTAGAATTAGGCATAGAAACAGTTTGTTTCTTCGCCATTTGTGCGTTACGAACACGTGTTAGCATGTCGGCAACGGTATCTTGCATACTCATTTATAGTGCTCCTTACCAGCTTGCCTTAACAACGCCCGGTACATCACCTTGCATTACTGTATCACGTAGTTTGTTACGGCTTAGACCGAACTTACGGAAGTAACCATGAGGACGACCAGTTAAACCACAACGGTTACGCAGACGTACTGGAGACGCATTACGTGGTAATGCTTGTAATTTCATCATCGCTTCGAAACGCTCTTCGTCGCTTGCATTTACATTTGCAATCGTAGCTTTTAATTCAGCACGTTTTGCAGCAAATTTAGCAACAGTAGCTTCGCGTTTCAATTCGCGATTAATCATACCTTTCTTAGCCATATCGACCTCTTATTTGAACGGGAAGCCGAATGCACGCATAAGCGCACGGCCTTCGTCATCGGTGCGAGCAGTCGTAGTGATGGTAATATCCATACCACGAATACGATCAATCTTATCAAAATCGATTTCAGGGAACATGATTTGTTCCTTAAGACCCATTGAGTAGTTACCACGACCATCAAATGATTTCGCAGAGAAACCACGGAAGTCACGGATACGTGGGATCGCGATAGAGATCAAACGGTCTAAGAATTCGTACATTTGTTCGCCGCGTAAAGTAACTTTACAACCGATCGGCCAACCATCACGGATTTTGAAACCAGCGATAGATTTACGAGCTAATGTAAGAACTGGTTTTTGACCAGCAATCGCTTGCATATCTGCAAGAGCACCATCAAGGAGTTTTTTGTCAGCAGAAGCTGCGCCAACACCCATGTTGATCGTGATTTTAGTAATGCGAGGAATTTCCATCACATTTTTAACGTCTAATTGCTCTTTTAACTGAGCTTTTAGTTCGTCGTTGTAACGCGTTTTAAGTCTGGCCATAGCCTAAATCAACCTATTACTTCGCTGCCGCCACTGATTCACCAGATGACTTGAATACGCGAGTTTTCACGCCTTCAACTACTTGGTAACCAACACGGTCAGCCTTTTGGGTTGCAGCATTAAAAATTGCCACGTTAGAAATATGAAGCGAAGCCTCTTGAGTTACGATGCTGCCTTCAGCGCCCGTAGCACGGTTTGGCTTTTGGTGCTTCTTAACTAAGTTAAGGCCTTCAACCTTCACTTGGTCATTCGAAACAGACAATACAGTACCCTGTTTGCCTTTTTCTTTACCTGCGATCACGATTACTTGATCGCCTTTTTGAATCTTAGCCATGATTGCCTCTTATAGAACTTCAGGAGCCAGTGAAATAATTTTCATGAACTGTTCAGTACGAAGTTCACGTGTCACTGGTCCAAAGATACGAGTAGCAATTGGCGCTTTGTTGTTGTTCAAAATAACAGCTGCGTTATCATCGAAACGAATAACTGAACCGTCTGCACGGCGGATGCCGAACTTTGTACGTACAACAACAGCATTCATCACATCACCTTTTTTAACGCGTGAACGTGGAATTGCTTCTTTTACAGTAACTTTAATAATGTCGCCAACAGACGCATAACGACGATGTGAACCACCAAGTACTTTAATACATTGTACGCGGCGAGCACCACTGTTGTCTGCTACGTCGAGCATACTTTCGGTCTGAATCATTGCCCTACTCCAAAACCGAGCATCACCGGTCACAAATTCGAAAGGCTCAAAGAGTACTCGAATTTGACCGATGATGCAACTAGAACGTTAATTACTCAGCAGCTGCTTCAATAACTTCAACTAGAGTCCAAGACTTAGTTTTAGAAACTGGGCGGCTTTCTTTGATAGTTACAACGTCGCCGATTTTAGCAGTGTTGTTCTCATCATGAGCATGTAATTTTGTTGAACGGCGGATTGATTTGCCATACAACGGGTGTTGAACACGGCGTTCAATAAGAACAACGATAGACTTGTCCATCTTGTCGCTTACTACTTTGCCTGTTAACGTGCGGACTGTATTTTCACTCATTGTCCGTTCCCCTGTTTTTCGGTAAGGAGGGTCTTAATACGAGCAATTGTTTTACGAGTAAGCGCAACTTCGTGCGATTTACCCAATTGACCAGTTGCTTTTGCCATACGAAGACGGAATTGGTTAAGCTGTTGCTCATCAAGCAAAGCTGTCAACTCTTCTACCGACTTTTCACGTAGATCATTAGTTTTCATTACATTACCGTCCGAGTCACGATAGTGGTTTTAAACGGAAGTTTAGCAGCAGCAAGTTTAAATGCTTCTGTTGCCAACTCGTCGCTAACACCATCAATTTCGTACAAGACTTTACCTGGTTTGATTTCGCAAACCCAGTATTCCACAGAACCTTTACCTTTACCCATACGAACTTCTAATGGTTTATTAGTAATTGGTTTGTCTGGAAAAACACGGATAAAGATCTTACCACCACGCTTAATACGACGGCTGATTGTACGACGCGCCGCTTCAATTTGACGTGCAGTCATACGACCACGTTCGATTGATTTAAGTGCGATTGTACCGAAAGATACTGAGCTACCGCGATGTGCAAGACCAGTGTTACGGCCTTTTTGCACTTTACGGAATTTCATACGTTTAGGTTGTAACATGGATTATTCTCCTTTTTCAGCAGAACGATCATTGCGACGACCACGACGCTCTTGACCTTCACCACGACCACGACCACGTTTAGCTGGACGCTCTTCTGCAGGAGCTGGGTTCATGACTTGCTTCATGCCACCCAAGATCTCGCCACGGAAGATCCAAACTTTAACACCGATCGTACCGTAAGTAGTCTCAGCACGCATAGTTGAGTAGTCGATATCAGCACGTAAAGTATGTAGAGGTACACGACCTTCACGATACCATTCTGTACGAGCGATCTCAGCACCACCTAAACGGCCTGATACTTCAACTTTGATACCTTTAGCACCAGCACGCATAGAGTTTTGTACCGCACGCTTCATAGCACGACGGAACATAACACGTTTTTCTAATTGAGAAGCAATTGCTTCAGCAACTAGACGAGCGTCTAAGTCTGGGCGATCGATTTCATTGATACTAACTTGCGCAGGAACACCCATAATAGCTGTTAATTCGCGTTGTAGTTTCTCAATGTCTTCGCCTTTTTTACCGATAACGATACCTGGACGAGCAGTGCTAATAGTAATTTTAGCAGCGCCTGTAGGACGTTCGATAAGAATATTGCTGATCATTGCGTTCTTAAGTTTTTTAGTTAAAAACTCACGAACTTGCAAATCTTTAAGCAAGTATTCAGCGTATTGTTTCGGACTCGCATACCAGTTAGCGTTATGACGTTTCACAACACCTAGGCGGATACCGATTGGATGAACCTTCTGACCCATATCAAACCCCTACCTTAACGGTGATGTGACAAGTACGCTTAGTAATACGATCTGCACGGCCTTTAGCACGTGGCAAAATACGTTTAAGGCTCATGCCTTCGTCAACGTAGATCGTAGAAACTTTAAGATCGTCTACATCTAAACTGTTATTGTGTTCAGCGTTTGCAATCGCAGACTCTAATGCTTTCTTAACTAAAACTGCAGCTTTTTTATTGCTGAAAGTTAAAATGTTAAGCGCATGTGCAACAGATTTACCGCGCACAAGGTCTGCAACCAAACGTGCTTTTTGTGCCGAGATAGCGGCACCGCGTAATTTAGCAGTTACTTCCATCATAGCACCTATTAACGTTTAGACTTCTTGTCAACACCGTGACCACGATAGGTACGAGTTGGCGCGAATTCACCTAGTTTATGACCAACCATGTGTTCAGATACGATTACTGGAACATGGTTACGGCCATTGTGTACAGAAATTGTTAGACCAACAAAATCCGGTAAGATCATCGAACGACGCGACCAAGTTTTGATCGGCTTACGGTTATTAGCCGCGATAGCCGCTTCAACCTTAGCGAACAAGTGCGCATCGACGAATGGGCCTTTTTTCAGAGAACGAGGCATTGTCAGATTCCTTTACTTGTTACTTAACGCGACGGTCGCGAATGATCATCTTAGTCGTACGCTTATTGGTACGTGTTTTGTACCCTTTAGCTTTTTGACCCCATGGGCTTACAGGTTGAATACCTTTGTTACGCCCTTCACCACCACCGTGTGGATGGTCTACTGGGTTCATCGCCATACCACGAACGGTAGGACGAACACCACGCCAGCGCGATGCACCAGCTTTACCCAATGAACGAAGGTTGCTTTCTTGGTTAGAAACTTCACCAAGAACTGCACGGCATTCAACGTGTACTTTACGCATTTCGCCTGAACGTAGACGAATGATAGCGTAAGAACCGTCACGACCTAACAACTGAGCAGAAGTACCAGCAGAACGTACTAATTGTGCGCCTTTACCGATTTTAAGCTCGATGTTGTGAAGTGTAGAACCGATTGGCATGTTGCGAAGTGGTAAGCAGTTACCTGGACGAATTGGAGCATCGTTACCAGATTGTACTTGATCACCAGCGCGAAGGCCTTTAGGTGCAATGATATAGCGACGTTCACCGTCAGCATATTTCAATAAAGCAATATGAGCTGTACGGTTAGGATCGTATTCAATACGTTCAACTACAGCTGGGATGCTGTCTTTGTTACGTTTGAAGTCAACGATACGGTAGTGCTGTTTATGACCACCACCAACGTGACGAGTCGTAATGTGACCGTTGTTGTTACGACCACCAGTACGTTTTTTAGCTTCTACCAACGGAGAGTACGGTGCGCCTTTGTGAAGGTGATCATGAACCACTTTCTCTACAAAGCGACGTCCTGGAGACGTTGGCTTACATTTTTGAATCGGCATAATTTTCGTCCTTATTCCGCTGCGTTTTCAGCGGTATCGCCCAAGTCAGCCATTTCAACATCTTGGCCAGCTTTCAGGGTGACGTATGCTTTTTTAACATCAGAACGACGTCCTAATGTTTTACCAAAGCGTTTTGTCTTACCTTTAGTGATCGTTGTGTTAACTTTAACAACTTGAACACCAAACAGTTGCTCAACTGCTTTTTTGATTTCAAGTTTGTTTGCATTTAATGCAACTTTGAAAACTTGAACACCAGCAGTTTCGCCTAAAACTTGTGCTTTTTCTGAGAATACAGGTCCTTGTAGGACTTGATATAAACGTTCGTTGTTCATCCGAGTTCTACCTCAATTTTCTTAGCAGCAGCTACAGACATAACAACTTTATCGAACGCGATCAAGCTAACAGGATCGATTGCAGCAGCATCAACAACATCCACGTGTGGAAGGTTGCGCGCAGCAAGGTATAGATTCTCATCTACAGCTTCTGTAACGATCAATGCGCGAGTTGCATTTAAGTCGTTAAGTTTTGCAAGCAATTCTTTAGTTTTTGGAGCTGCAACAGCAAACTCTTCAACCAATACCAAGCGATCTTGACGAACAAGTTCAGCGAGGATGCATTGCATAGCACCGCGATACATTTTACGGTTTACTTTTTGAGACCAGTCTTGTGGACGAGCAGCAAAAGTTTTACCACCGCCAACCCAGATTGGGCTACGAATAGAACCAGCACGAGCGCGGCCAGTACCTTTTTGACGGAATGGTTTTTTACCACCGCCAGAAACGTCTGCACGAGATTTCTGAGCTTTAGAGCCTTGACGACCACCAGCTAAGTAAGCTGTAACTACTTGGTGAACAAGAGCTTCGTTAAAGTCACGACCAAAAGCAACTTCAGATAACTCAACAGCAGAGCCGGAAACAGTATTTAAATTCACAATATTTCCCCTCAGGCCTTGATCGTAGGACGAACAGTAACGTCACCACCAGTAGCACCAGGAATCGCGCCTTTAACAACAAGAACTGAACGTTCTGCGTCAATTGCAACAATCTCAAGACCCTGTGTAGTTACGCGTTCAGCACCTAAATGGCCAGCCATTTTTTTGCCTTTGAATACGCGACCAGGAGTCTGGTTTTGACCAGTAGAACCTAAAACACGGTGAGAAACAGAGTTACCGTGAGTAGCATCTTGAGTACGGAAGTTCCAACGCTTAACGCCACCTTGGAAACCTTTACCTTTAGACGTACCAGTTACGTCAACGATTTGACCAACTGTGAACAAGTCAACAGTTAGAGTACCACCAACTTCACGACCTTCAAGATCAGCTTCTGTAGCGCGGAATTCTTGAACTAGACGACCAGCAGCAACACCCGCTTTAGCGAAGTGACCTTTCTGAGCGTTAGTTACGCGAGATTCGCGACGTTCACCAGTAGTGATTTGAATCGCTTGATAACCATCAGTTTCAAGCGTTTTGATTTGAGTGATGCGGTTAGGATCAACCTCAATCACTGTTACAGGTACAGAAACACCAGCATCTGTAAAGATACGTGTCATACCGCACTTGCGACCGACTAAACCAATAGCCATGTGCATTAACCTCTAAAAAAGCGGCTTAATTAACTTCTATAATTCGTTAATTAACCCGAAAGCCTTAACCCAAAGCGATCTGAACATCAACACCAGCTGCAAGATCTAACTTCATCAATGCATCTACAGTTTTGTCTGTAGGTTGAACGATGTCGATCAAACGCTTATAAGTACGGATTTCGTACTGGTCACGTGCATCTTTGTTTACGTGTGGTGATGTTAAAACGTTAAAACGTTCAATGCGTGTAGGCATTGGAATTGGACCGCAAACTTGTGCGCCAGTACGTTTTGCTGTTTCTACGATTTCTTGAGATGATTGATCAATTAAACGGTGATCAAAAGACTTAAGACGGATACGAATTCTCTGGTTAGACATACCAGTTAACTCCAAGCCAAAAATATAAAGAATCACTCTTGACGCATCTCACCCCACTAATAAAGGCAAGTGTCAAGAGCAGTGAATTATCACTAAGGTCACGATCGATGCCGCGACTGTCACGATGTTAACTACTTTATTCGTAGTCAACCCCCTTCATTAAAGGGTCGCCCATTATAACTATTGTTTAATGCATAAGCAAATCTAAAATCGTTTTTTTATCATGTTTTTCAATTTAATTATGCTTTGTGACATTCAGCGAGTTGTCCTGCCACTGTTCTTTGCAATACATACGCTATTGCTTGGTTTAATATTTGATTTCCCTGAATAAATTTACTTTTACTACTTGACTTCAGCTCGCCTTCCGATTGTATATATGCCCCTGTATATCGTTCACAGGCATCATCTGTTTCCAAGAACAGATTTAAAGCATGCGGGGTAATTTCTGGGTGAAACTGGAAGCCCAAGACATTTTGACCAATCTGATACACTTGATTGCGACAACCATCGTTTTCCGCCAAATGTATAGCACCTTTAGGTATTTCAAAACTTTCGCCATGCCATTGCAAAACCTGAAATTCATCTGGCAAGGGAAAACAATGCTCTGGTACATGGGCTGTCTTACGTACAGACATCCAACCCAGTTCTTCATGCGGACTTTTACTGACTGCAGCCCCCAAAGCATTGGCAATTAACTGCCCACCCAAACACAAACCTATTGCAGGCTTCCCTTGTGCCAAATAGCGCCTTAACCAACGCTTTTCTATTTTTAGCCAAGGGAAATTAGCTTCATCATTGACACTCATTGTGCCCCCCATAATGATGAGTAAATCAACATCATCTACATGAGGTAAGGCCTCTATATCTAAAGCCAAATCGATAGGCAAGGCAAAAAACTCAGTGGCAGAAATTTTAGCATTCATACCTTTCAAATATTCATAACAACTTCCGAACCCTTCACCAGCAATATGCTGAAAATAATGTACTTTTAACTGTGGCTTCATTCACTTTCCTATATCTTTTCTCTCTTATAGATAGTGGTTTTGCAAAAATGAAGCCAACTTTTTAGCTTTCTGCTTACATTAAACAATTTATACACATTGTGGTGTATTTAGGATGAATCCCTTAAGCTCAAATACAAGATTTAACGAATGAATGAGTTTCGCTGTGAAAAATAAACCTCAAACCGCCCTCATACATGCACCACGACGTGCCCCTCAATATATAGAAACCGTTCAACCTCCCCTATTTCGTGCATCTACTATTATTTTCAACAATACTGATGCCCTATTTAATCGCCACTGGACAGATGCTTACGACTATAGTTATGGCACACATGGCACCCCAACCACCTTTACACTTGGCGATAACATTGCGCAAATTGAAGGCGGTATATATAGCCTCCTTGCACCGAGTGGCTTATCAGCGATTAACTTAGTCAATTCTTGTTTTTTAAGTCAGGGAGATGAAGTGTGGGTGGCCGATAATATTTATGGCCCAAATATGGAGCATTTACGTAACTTAGAATCACGCTACGGAATTCATGTAAAAGTTTATAACTCACTCGATGTTTCAAGCTTTAACCCTAGCTCAAAAGCCAAGCTTATTTGGTTAGAAGCTGCAGGTTCGGTCACCTTAGAATTCCCTGATCTTGCAGGATTAGTCAAAAAAGCCAAAGCTCAAAACATCTTAACCGCACTCGACAATACATGGGGCGCAGGTCTTGCCTTTAATGCTTTTGATTTTGGAGATGAGCATTTAAGTGTCGATATCACTGTCCATGCACTAACCAAATATCCAAGTGGTGGTGGCGATATTTTAATGGGCTCTGTGGTAACACGTGACCAAAAATTGCATCACAAACTATTCCGTATGCATGCCATTCAAGGGATTTCTGTTTCAGGTGATGATGTGGCACAAGTGCAACGTAGCCTTGCATCTATGCAATTACGGTATGCGCATCAAGCCAAAAGTGCATTAACGCTTTTGAATTGGCTGAAGCAACAATCTGACTTTGTACAAGTATTACACCCTGCCGACCCTGATGCTGCAGGACACGAGTATTGGAAAAACATTTGCAAACAAGGCCAAAGTGCTGGCTTAGTCAGTGTAATTTTCAAACCTGAATATGACATGGAAGCGATCCGTCGCTTTTGTGATGCATTACAGCTGTTTAAATTAGGTTTTAGCTGGGGTGGTCCCGTGAGTCTGGTGATGCTGTATAACTTAAAAGAGATGCGTGTTTTAGAACATACACATTTACAACAAGGTTTGCTGGTACGTTTCTGTATAGGACTAGAAGATCCACAAGATTTAATTCAAGATATAGAAAATGCTTTAAAACAAATGAACCAACAATTACATGAATAATGAGACAAAAGGCTAAATTATGGGTACACCAATTATTATTGCTAAAAAAACCTCGAATACACAACAAGATATCGTCCTACACTCTGAGTTTGCCAATCGCCACGGCTTAATTGCTGGTGCAACCGGTACAGGTAAAACGGTGACCTTAAAAGTGCTGGCAGAAAGTTTTTCCCGCTTGGGTGTACCCGTATTTCTGGCTGATGCCAAAGGTGATGTTTCCAGCCTTGCAAAGGCTGGATCAAGTAGTCCTAAATTTGACGCACGGCTACAAACCCTAAATATAGAAACAATTGAGTTTTCTGCTTCACCAATTGTATTTTGGGACCTGTTTGCAGATCAAGGCCACCCTATCCGAGCAACGATTTCTGAAATTGGGCCACTTTTGTTGGCACAAATGCTGAATTTAAATGATACACAAGAAGGTGTGCTCTCTGCGGTATTCCGTATTGCCGATGATCAAGGCTTACTTCTTATTGATTTTAAAGATCTCAAAGCATTACTCAGTTATGTGAGTGAACATGCTGCTGAATTCAAAGCAGAATACGGCAATTTATCCCCTGCAAGTTTAGGCGCGATACAACGTAATTTGCTTGCACTGGCAGATCAAGGCGCAGATCAATTCTTTGGCGAACCTGCTCTCAATATCATGGATTTTATTCAGACCGATGCACAAGGCCGAGGTAATATTAATTTACTGGCTGCCGATAAACTGATGAACACGCCAAAACTATATGCAAGCTTTTTACTGTGGATGTTATCAGAGCTGTTTGAACAACTCCCTGAAGTTGGAGATATGGATAAGCCCAAATTGGTCTTCTTCTTTGATGAAGCACACTTATTGTTTGATAATGCCAGCCCTGCATTACAACAAAAGATTGAGCAAGTTGTACGCCTGATCCGATCCAAAGGTGTGGGCATTTATTTTGTGACACAAAACCCTCTTGACCTACCTGAAAGCGTACTGGGCCAACTGAGTAACCGCGTACAACATGCGCTACGCGCCTTTACCCCCAAAGATCAGAAAGCAGTTAAAACCGCTGCCGATACCTTCCGCGCCAACCCGGCATTTAAAGTCGATCAGGCCATTACAGAATTAGGTGTCGGTGAAGCGCTGATCAGCTGTCTGGATGAGCAAGGCACCCCGCAAATGGTTGAGCGCGGCTGGATTATGCCTCCGCATTCCGCCTTTGACCCGATCAGCCCGGATGAACGCAAAACCATCATGACGCAAAGCATTGTCGCAGGCATTTATGATCAAGCCGTAGACCGCGACAGCGCTTTTGAAATGCTGCAGCAAAAAGTGACAGACCGTAACCAGCAGGCCGCTCAAGCTGAACAAGATAAAGCTCAAGCCAAAGAACAGGAAGCCCGAGCCAAACAGCACGCCAAAGACCAAGCAGCTTTAGAAAAACAGCAGGCACGTGAACAAGAGCGCATTGTCCGCGAACAGCAAAGAGAAGCTGAACGTGCAGCCAAACAGCGTGAAAAATTGATTCAGGATACGGTGGGCACCTTTGCCAAGAGTGCTGCACGCAGCCTTGGCGGTTCAACTGGACAGAAAATTGTCCGTGGACTCTTGGGTTCTCTCTTCAGCCAGAAATAATCTAAAAGCCCAATCAAAAAGTACAAAATTATGGAATATTTTTATATTCCATAATTTTTTTATGGTTTTTGCTAAAACATGTATTGCGAATATATTTTTAAACATGTATTTTAAATACATCTTATAAATAACAGCCATGAGAGATCAGCTATGACTCCGCAGCAAATTGACCTAGTAAAAGCGACTGTTCCTGTTCTACGTGAAAATGGTGTCGCGCTGACGAATTACTTCTATAACCGCATGTTGGGCAATAATCCTGACCTTAAAGAAACCTTTAACATGGGGCATCAGCGCAGCGGTGCTCAGGCACAAGCCTTGGCAGGCGCTGTATTGGCCTATGCTGAAAATATTGAAGATCCGTCTGTACTTTTACCGGTTGTAGAATTAATTGCGCACAAACATGTGAGTCTTAACATTCAAGCGCCGGACTATAATATTGTCGGTGAAAACTTGCTGCACTCGATCAGTGAAGTCTTAAGCATTTCAATGGAAGATCCATTAATTGCAGCTTGGGCGGCAGCATACGGACAATTAGCAGATTTGTTTATCAGCACTGAAAAAGCGATTTATGAGCAGCATCAGCAAACTAAAGGCAGCTGGTTAGGCTGGCGCAATTTCAAAATTGTGAAAAAAGTGGTTGAAAGCGATGAAATCACCTCATTCTACCTTGAGCCTTCCGATGGCGGCGATTTACCAAAATATGAAGCAGGCCAGTACATCTCAGTACGTGTATTGGTTGATGAACTGGGTTTAAAACAGCCGCGTCAATATACGCTGTCTACCAGTCCGCAAACCAACTATTTACGCATCTCCGTGAAACGTGAAGACCAAAAAGGTGATTTGGTTGCAGGCTGGGTATCCAATACGCTGCATGGCTTAGAGACCGGTTCAGAAATTGAAGTATCTGCGCCAACAGGCAACTTCTATCTCATTGATCCAAATAAACGCAATGTCTTCATCAGCGGCGGCGTTGGCTTAACTCCGATGATTGCAATGCTGAATCAGCTGGTCACTTTAGACATGCCGCAGCCTGTGACCTTTATCCATGCATGCCGCAGCAAACAAGTGCATGCTATGCATAAACACATTCAGGATTTGAAAGCAAAATATCCGCGCCTTAGCACTTTTACTGCGTATGAGTTCCCTCATGCCAGTGACAAATTAGGTGAAGATTATGACATTGCTGGCCGTCTAGACTTAGGCAGCATGGATACTGCAATCTTGCCAGTCAATGCAGATTACTACCTCTGCGGTCCAATGCCATTTATGGCTGAACAGCAGAAAGCTTTAATTGCCCGTGGCATTCCTGTGGCCAATATCCACAGTGAAGCTTTCGGCACAGGCGGTGTAAAACACTAACTCTCCCGTCCGCTTGAAATAAAATAGGGTTAGTTTAGTTATGCTAGACTAACCCTTATTTATTTCTCCTACACTTACAGTATTATCATGCAGCTGAATAAATTCACCGATTATGCCTTACGTGTTCTGATGTATATCGCTCAGCCCAAAGCGCTGCCGTATACAATTGCGGAAATTGCCGAAGATCTGCGCGTATCGCAAAATCATTTAGTGAAAATTGTGCATTTTATGGGAAAACAGGACTGGCTGATTACCGCCCGCGGCAAAGGCGGCGGCATTCGCCTTAACCCTCAGGCACTCACGCTTCGTCTTGGTGAAATTGTCCGGATTTTACAGCGTGAAAATCCGATTGTGGAATGCAATACGCCTCCCTGCGTGTTACGCAGCAATTGCGGTTTAAAAGGCATTTTAGATCAGGCGATGGAGCAGTTTTATCACAGCCTCGACCAATACAGCTTAGGAGATGTCCTCAGCACCCCGCCCTCATCAAAATACACTACGCAGTCTCCCATTCAAATGATCAATCTATGATGTGGCCGCGCCCATTTTCCATTCGATCAGCGCATCTTTCAGATCAAAGTTCGCTTGCCCGAACGAGTTCCTTTATAATGGCTGCTTGTAAATCAGTCATTGAAGTCGAGTTATGCATCAGCACAGAGGAAAATCTAGAAACAGTAAGGTAGCTCATGCGCCTAAGCAAAAGATCAGCTACGAAAAAAAAGTCGATCCAGCTATTACTGAATACTCTGTACGCGCATTAAACTGGCTGCGTAAAGCTGAATTCTTAATGAGCGCGCCAAAGCTGAATTTATGCGTTGAAGATACAGGCTATGAAATCGCTTTTGCTGGCCGCTCAAATGCAGGAAAATCTAGCGCAATTAATGCCTTAACCAATCAAAAGCAATTGGCCCGCGCATCAAAACGCCCTGGCCGTACGCAAATGATCAACTTTTTCAGCTTGGGCAATCCAGACCAGCGTTTGGTCGATTTGCCGGGTTATGGCTATGCGGCCGTACCTGAAGCGATGAAAATTGTTTGGCAAAAAGAACTCGAAAATTACCTGATTCACCGTGAAAGCCTGCAAGGCCTTGTCCTGTTAATGGACATCCGCCACCCGCTGCAGCACTTTGATGTGATGATGCTGGAATGGGCATATTCACGTAAATTATTCGTGCATGTACTTTTAACTAAATCAGATAAACTCAACCGCGGCCCTGCTTCTAAAGCGCTGCAGGAAGTTAAAGCGCAGCTGAAAAAAATGAAGCTGCAGTTCTCGATTCAAACCTTCTCATCGTTAAACAAACAGGGCTTAGAAGAACTTGCCAGCGTGATGGGCGGCCGTTTGAACTTTACCCTTGAACAGGCTGCAGAATTTGATTTGGCCAGCATTCCAGATGCCGAAGCAGATGATTTTGATGATGCTGACTTCGATTCAGAGTTTGAAGAGACTGAATTTGATGATGCTTTAGACGCTGAACTGCCTGCCGAGCAAGCGCCAAAAGATCCGTCTTAACGGTAAAATGCGTCAGATTGTCTGACCATAATCATCATTTTTTGACAACCAAATGTCCTGTATTGCTAATTACAATACAGGATATTTTTTTCATACTGACCCTATATATAAATGTGAACAGCTTCACAAAATTAAAATAAGGACCGTCAGATGAAATTGCTCTCCCGCCTGAAAAACTCAAGAATAGGCTCTTCCATCAGCTACAGCATTAAACCGCGTAAAGTCAAATTTGAGTGGCAGGATACGCCGGTTGACTGGATTCCCAACCAGCCTTTTGTCAGCTACTTTATTAATGAAATTAATATGATTTTGCCAGCAGGCGAATTTTGGTTCTGCCGCCTGTACAACAAAGTACTGCCTAAAATTACCGATGAAAAACTTGCGGAGGACGTCAAAGCATTTATCCGCCAAGAAGCCATGCATGCGCAAGCACATAATTCTGCGAATAAAGAATATCTAACGGTGCGCAATATTGATGTGAGCCGTAACTTAAAAATTATGGATTTCTTGTTTGGCAAGGTATTGGCCGATCAACCCATGGGCTTAGAAGTACCTAAAGCACTCGAACATCAATGGGATCTATTCCGCCTAGGGATTATTGCAACGGTTGAACACATGACCTGTGTGTTAGGAAAATACGTACTATATAACTCTGAATGGCAACGCTTGGGCGCAGATCCCAATATGCTGGACTTGGTCAAATGGCATGGCGCAGAAGAAATTGAACATCGCACGGTGGCTTTTGATCTTTATCGTCATTTAGGTGGTGGCTATATTTCTCGCTACTATCAAAGTTTAATTGTGATTGTGGCTGTTATTGGGCTTTGGACTGATGGTGCTGCCCATATTTTAGGACAAGATCCACGTTATGCATCAATTAAGCCTGCGGTATATAAACCTTGGATTTGGCGTGAATGGTCACGCATCGCACAAAAAGACAACCGTCTAATGCCACATCCGCTATGGTTGGTTTCTCAGCAATTGGGTTATTTAATGCCTTGGTATGATCCAGTCCATGAAGCAAAAACAGAAGATGCGATTGCTTACTTAGATCAGTCTCCTGCGGCTAAACGCGCACTACCTAAAGTTGCCGCTTAAGCGATTATCCAAAGCTAATTAGTACTATTTGGGCTGAAATAAAATTAAAAAAGCAGGCTTTGTAGCCTGCTTTTTATTGTGCTCATTTCGTGGTTAAAATGCTTTACAGCGTTACGGCGCAGAAAAAACTCAATATTGAATTAACTTTCTATTACTGTTTCAGCTTCTCGCGTATGACGATCAACCACCACACTAATCATCATATCGCCCTGTACATTAACCACCGTACGTACTGTATCTAATAAGCGGTCAATCGGCAGTAAAATCGCAATCGCTTCAGCAGGCAAACCAACAGACTGCAATACCATAATCATAGTCACCATGCCCGCACTTGGAATGCCCGGCGCACCCAAAGAGGCAATCATGGCGGTGGCACAGACAATCAATTGTTGCCCCAAACTCAAATCTAGTCCCATCAAATTTGCAATAAAAAGTGCAGCAGCCGCTTCATATAGCGCAGTACCATCCATATTCAATTGTGTGCCTAATGGAATTACAAAACCTGCAGTTTGTGGACGGACGCCTAAATTTTCCTGTGCACACTTCATAGACAGTGGCATGGTTGCAGAGCTGGAACTGGTCGCAAACGCTGTGATGAGTGCAGCACGTGTTCCCTTAAAGAATGTGATTGGGCTCATCTTGCCAAAAATCCACAATAAGAGTGGCAATACCACCGCACCATGAAAAATGGTCGTTCCTGTTACCACAGCAGCAAATTCAGCCAAACGGCTCAGCACTGAAATGTCTTCTGTCGCAATTAACTTCGCCAAGAGCGCAAAAATACCCAAGGGCGCTAGTTTCATGACCCAGCTGATCATCAGCATCATAATGTCAAAAAATTGCGCACTCAGTTTACGTACGCTACGGAATTTATCGCCACCTTGTACCAACGCCACGCCAATGAGTAAAGCAAACACGACGACTGCCAGCACATTGCCCTCGGCAAAGGCTTTAAATGGGTTAATTAATGTATTTTGAATAAAGTTGGTAAAAAAGGATGACGGTGTCAGCGTGTCTGGACTTTGATGTTGTGCCATGGCCTCTTGGAACATTTGAATGTCCACACCCTTCCCCACCTGAAATATATGTGCACAAGCCAAACCCAATATCAGTGCCAGCGTGGTCGTGGTTACACAGCAAGCCAAAGTAATTTTCCAGACACGGCCTAACTGACCACCTGCCTGTAAATTAGAAACGCCCACAACGATTGAACTGAAAATGAGAGGGATCAATAGCATTTTTAGTAAGCCAATAAAAATACTGCTCATTAATCCCAAGCCATATAAACTCGAGTTAAAGAATCCACTGTCTGGAAACAGATTCATTAAAAAGCCAAAGGCAATGCCTAAAATGGCTGCAATAAAAATTTGGGTATTTAAGCTCATAGCTGAGTCATTTTTTTCAGTACATACTTCAAGGCACTATGCCATGCGTAGGCCTAAGATTCGATATTTATTTGTGTAAAGGCCTGCAATTTTCCTGCTAAGCATCTCCAATGAACGATGTTAAGCGATAGTAAATTTCTACTACATTCGAAAAAAATATTTAAACTTTAAAGCCAGCTATACATTCTGTGAACAGCTTAAAATAAAAAAGCCGAATCGATCGATTCGGCTTTTTTAATGTACACAACTCAAGGTTTATTGCGTTTCAATTTCACGTAAACGAATTAAACCCTCTTGTGTAGTACTACATACCAACTCGCCATTTTGCCACATACGACCAAAATTCAGACCGCGCGAGCTAGCGCTTATGGTTGCATCCATGTCGTATAGCATCCATTCATCCACACGAAATGGTTTATGGAAATACATAGCATGATCAATGCTGGCACACTGTAAACTTGGCGATAAATAGCTTAAACCATGCGAACGCAGCGCCGTTGTCATTAAAGTAAAGTCTGAATAAAATGCCGCAATCGCCTGATGGAGCGAGATCTCATCTACATGATCTGCAATTTTGTCATGTGTGCGAATGTAATGTGCATAAGATGGCGCAGCAGGTTGTGGCTGGAACGGATTTTGCGGATCGATTGGGCGAATTTCCACATGACGGTCGCGCATAAATGATGCGCGTACATTTTCAGGTACAAACTCAACCAACATATTTTTAAGTTCAGCTTCTGATTTTACATCTTCAACTGCAGGATACTCTGGCTCAGCCACTTGATAATTCAAGCCTTCTTCTTGTTCTGCAAATGACACCATGCACATAAAAATGGTCTTGCCATGTTGAATAGCACGTACCTGACGGCTTACAAAACTACGGCCATCACGAATACGGTCAACTTCATAAATAATTGGCGCATTTACATCACCACCAAACAAGAAATATGCATGCAGTGAATGTGCAGGACGGTCGGTGGTATATGATGCTGCACGAAGTGCTTGGCCTAAGACTTGACCGCCAAACACACGCTTGCCCACCAAATTACGGCTTTGACCGCGAAAGATGTTTTCTTCTAGCTTTTCTAAGCTAAGCAGTTCAACTAACTCTTGAGTTAAAGCATTCATATACGACCTATTTACATGGGATCACCTGAAATCAGGCAAAATTTAAATTCACAGTTCAGCACTATATTGCCATAAAAACCCAGTAAAACCCTAAAGATTGCCTGACTGGACTGTCACATTCTTCTTCGAAATTATCTGCTAAAAATACGTTTTTTAACGATAAAATCTTACAATATGCCTATAAAATGTTAGAAAATGACATACTGTTTTTCGCTAAAATTATGCAAAAATTGTATCCCCCGAAATTTAATCGGGCTGGTTCATTCAAGTAGGAGTCTTTATGTCCAAGCCTGGCTTTGGTCAAATGTATCGTAAGCTTTCAAGTAAGCTTCTTGACCTCGTGGTAACACCACACGTTCTTGGCGAAGTGCCTACTGAACCCGCGATCGCAGAAACATCAGATACCCCGCAATCTAAAAAGATTGTCTGCTACGTATTACAAACACACTCACGTAGTAATGCCTTGGTGGTCGATGGTGAAACCCGTCGTTTAAAATTACATGCCGCGCTCGACCCGCTCAATGTAGGGACAC
Source organism: Acinetobacter sp. SWAC5 (assembly GCF_003419885.1). Lineage (NCBI taxonomy): Bacteria > Pseudomonadati > Pseudomonadota > Gammaproteobacteria > Moraxellales > Moraxellaceae > Acinetobacter > Acinetobacter sp. SWAC5. The sequence goes on along the minus strand of NZ_QUWR01000011.1, from coordinate 62,958 downwards.
ATACTGAAAAAGCCTCAGTATTATTTTTGCAACATCGCGATGAAAATAATTTACTTAACCCACCGCCACATGCTTTTCCACCGCGCCTTTTGCGCTTAGTCGAAGCCTTAGAAAAACAACCTGATTTAGATATTGAATTTGTTCCTGTCACTTTGCTTTGGGGACGCGATCCAGAAAAAGAAGATTCTTGGTTAAAGCTTTTATTTACAGACACGTGGTCTACACCAAGCCGTGTTAAGCAGCTCATGAATATTGGCTTGCATGGACGTCAAACTTATATCGAATTCCATGAGCCACAATCACTACGTGCGCTGATCGATTATGCGAAAACCACGCATCCAAACCTTTCACCAGCCACTTATATCTTAAGCACACTAAATGACTATCTTGATGGTCAACGTGAAGTCGTTTTAGGCCCAGATTTATCTGACCGTCGCAATGTCATGCACGGTCTCATCAAAGCCCCTGATGTGCAAGATGCGATTCGCCGTGAAAGTATTCGTGGCAAAATTAGTATGGTCGAAGCTGAGCGTCGTGCGATTGGTTATTTAAATGAAATCGTGTCCGATTATTCTCACTCAACGGTGCGTTTTGCAGATATTGCATTAACACGTTTGTGGACACAGTTGTATGACGGTGTAGAAGTACATAACTTCAGTACCGTACGTGAATTGGCTAAGGACTATGAAATTGTCTATACACCATGTCACCGCAGTCATATTGACTACCTATTACTGTCTTATGTGATTTACAAACGCGGGATGATGGTGCCGTACATCGCTGCCGGTGATAACTTAAATATGCCATTTGTCGGCCAAATTCTACGTGGCGGTGGCGCATTCTTTATCCGTCGTAGCTTCCGTGGCAATGGCTTATACACCACTGTGTTTAAAGAATATTTATACAGCATTTTGTCGCGTAATACGCCTCTCGAATACTTTATTGAAGGTGGTCGTTCGCGTACTGGCCGTCTGTTACCGCCAAAAACGGGTATGTTGGCAATGACGGTACACAGCCATCTGCGTAATCCTGCAAAACCGATTGTGTTCCTGCCAACTTATATTGGCTATGAACGCTTAATGGAAGGCGCAACCTACGTTGGCGAAATGAACGGTAAGCCAAAAGAAGGCGAATCAATCCTCGGTATTGTTAAAACTTTACGTAAAATTGAACGTATTTTCGGCAAGGTGCATGTGAACTTTGGCGAGCCTGTTTTCCTCAATGATGTTCTAAAACAGCATGGCGTAGACAATGTCAAAATTGAAAAAAATGACGATGCGATGCCACCAGAAGTTTCAGAAGCTGTGACAAGCTCAGCACATGCGATTTTGGAAAACATCAACCGTGCTGCAGTAATCAATCCTGTGTCTTTGCTGTCTCTGATTTTACTAGCTACTGTAAAACATACGCTGGACGAAGAAATTTGTATTAATCAGCTTGATACCTACCGCAACCTGCTCACTGCCCTGCCGTATGATTCGCGTATGCAAGTGACACCGTTGTCAGGTAAAGAAATTATTGCTTACGGCTTAAAGCTTAAACTGATCAAACGCGTGAAGCATGTCTTGGGTGACATTATTGCCATTGAAGATGGTCAAGCCGTGTTACTGACCTATTTCCGCAATAACATTTTACATGCATTCATTTTGCCTTCACTGATTGCGGCAATGGTTGAACATAACGGCACCATCCGCCGTGGCGACTTAATCAATGTGATCCGTACTTTATATCCATTCTTAAAAGCTGAACTGTTTTTAAAATGGAAAGATGAAGAGCTGAAAGATCAGATTTGTGCTTATGCTGAAGCATTGATTCAAGCCAAGCTCATTTCTGAAGACGCCGAAGGCAACTTAGTTTCACCTGCGCCAAACAGTGAACATCACAATCAATTGGTGGTGTTGGCTGCACCTGTGATGCAGAGCCTTGAACGTTATTACATGACCTTGGCTTTAATCACCCAGCGTGGTTCAGGCAATATTTCTACGCGTCAGGTTGAAGAACTGAGCCATTTGGTTGGTCAGCGTCTATCTGTGCTGTATGAGTTCAACTCACCAGAATTCTTTGATAAAGCCTTATTCCAAAGCTTTATTAAGGTACTGACACAGCAAGGCTACATCAGTACCAATGAAGACAATGCGATTGTGTTTGATGAAAACTTCCAAAATGTTGCTCAGTACGCCAACCTTGTATTGGATGATGTGACCTTGCAAATGTTGCAACACATTACGACATTCAGCGATGATGAACTGAAAGAAGCACTGGATAAAGTCGTTGCGGAACAGGCGAAGAAACGCTTGAAGCGCAAGAAGAAGTAAATCCTTATAGCTCCTTCTCCCTTTGGGAGAAGGTTGGGATGAGGGGTGAGTTTTAAGACTTGCCCCTTTTTATTTACTTCGAAGAAAATGGATATTTCTGTTTTGGGCTTACATATGCATTTAGTATAAGAGGTCTTATGTTAAATGAATGTTACTTCCAAAATAAAATTTTCTCAAAAAAGCTTTTTTTCTGTTTATTTACAATTAACTGATTCTCAGTAATATCACCATAACCTAGAGTAATTTTGTTCTCTAAGTCATAAAAATCATTAATCAAATCAAAACCTAGATATTTATTTGATAAGTCACTTAGCAACTGTCTAGCTAAATGGTTGGTGGAATTATTTATAGAGCCAACATAATAAAATTTGTAATAATTCTCCCACTCTTCAATGTCATCCAAGGAAAAGTTTGGATCAGTTATAATTTCTTCCTTCCATTCATCATCTTCTTGATATTCATGTTCATAAGCTATTGATGCATTAAGCCATTCTTTTTCAAAGTCTTGAGGTTCACCATCCTGATAAAAAGCCTGATCTTCAGACTCAGAAACTCGCCTAACCTCTATATTATTTTTAAATATCAAATAACTGGCTACATTAAAACTATCTACACATTCAAAAAATATTACCCAATCATTCAATGAAGATTTTTTAAGCCTTTCACTCCATAAACCCTTATCTTGATAAGCAGAGAAGAAAAAGCTGTAATTATGAATAATGACCACGTTATCTTTAATTAACTCTAATTCAATAGTTTCATTTGCTTTCAAATTAGGGGCTAAAATTTCAAAGCATTTTTCAGTCCAATTGTTAACTAAGTCAACTAATTCGTCTAGATCACCTTTGAATGGAAACACCATCCCACCAGATCTATAACCCATAATTATTAATTTATTTTGATTAAAAATTTATCTTATCAAAAATTATGATTTACTAAAAACCCATTTAACACACGTTACACAAACTATTAATTTCACATAAATATCAAAACATTAAGATAAAAAACCTAATATTAAGCATACTTAAGAATCCTCATACTCCAACTGAAAGCCCGCTGATTTCATCCTGTCCGCATAAATCCGCTTCCCTGTTACCCTATCACTTTCCAAAACCAACTCAGGCAGATTCAACTCACGTTGAATATTTAAAATTTTCTGATGCAAAGGTTGTGGCATATTATTGGTACAAATATATGATTTTTCAGCATGTTCCACGTGAAGCATAAATACCAAGAAACGCGCTAAATCATCAATGTGAATCCGGTTGGACCAGTGAATATTTGGATAGCTTTTTGTTGTCTCTGCCAGCTTCTGCATTCGTGCAGATGCACCGCTATAAATCCCACTCGGGCGGATAATCACGCACTGCGCAGGAAAAGCAGTTTGATATAGTTGCTCCATCTCCAGCAGCAGCCTGCCCTGCGCATCTATAGGGTTTGGCAAGGTTTCATCATCCACACGCTCACCGGCATTTTCGCCATAGACCCGAGTAGAAGACACGACAACGATGCGTTGAATCGGATGCCCTTTTAAAGCTTGAACAATGGACTGAACCGTATCGACATAGGTCTGCTGATAAGCTTCCACAGTAGACGCATTGGGCGATAGCAATACATACACTGCATCTATAGGCGCGATACCGCTTAAATTCAAATGATGTACATCCTGAATCAGATGATTGGCATATTCATCCGTTTTCGGGCTTTGGCTGATTGTGGTAATTTGGTGGCCCTGCTCAAATAACAGTTTTGTAGCGCGCTGAGATGTTTTACCATAACCTATAAATAAAATATGCATTTAGCACCTAATCACAGACTTAACATCTGTCCAAAACAGACTGAGGGGAAATGGCTGCCGTTCATCAACTGCAAGGCGTAGGAAACGCTGCTGCCGCATTGCTTGAAAAACTGAATATTTTCACCACCGACGACTTACTGTTTCATTTGCCGCGTGACTATGAAGACCGCAGCACTATTATACCCATGAATCAGCTGACCGTTGGACGCAGCTATTTGCTCGAAGGCATTGTCAAAGGTGTCGACTTTCCGCCGGGTAAACGCAAATCGATGGCTGTACAACTGGACGATGATACAGGCAAAGTCACCTTACGTTTTTACCATATTTATAAAGGCATTACTGACCGTGCCAAATTGGGCGCCCGCCTGCGCATTTTTGGTGAAGTACGTGTCGGTGCACGCGGACTGGAAATGTATCATCCTGAGCTGCAGCTAATCACTGAACACACGCCGCTGCCACAAACACAGCTCACTGCCATTTACCCAGCAACTGATGGACTCACCCAGCCTAAACTGCGTGAATTTGTGAAGCAAGCTTTAGAAAGCCACAGCGATGACCTACCTGAACTGCTGCCGCAAAAATTCACCAATGGCTATGCGCTGAAACAAGCACTGGACTATATTCACCATCCGCCTGTAAATGCCAATATGCTGCAGCTGACACAAGGCTCACACCCTGCGCAGCAGCGTTTGATTTTTGAAGAATTGGTCGCGCATCAAGTCAGCCTGCTGACCCGCCGTGCTTATGTTCAGCAAATTGAAGCACCCTCATTCAGTCCAAGTAAAACTTTTGCTAAAGCCCTGCTTGGCAGCCTTCCCTTTGAAATGACTGGCGCGCAAAAGCGGGTTTCAAAAGAAATCGCCAAAGATTTAAAACAAAACAAGCCCATGCTACGTTTAGTTCAAGGTGATGTTGGCGCGGGTAAAACACTGGTTGCAGGCGTGGCTGCCTGTCATGCCTTAGAAGAAGGCTGGCAAGTGGCACTGATGGCACCGACTGAAATTTTGGCAGAACAGCATTATCTAAATTTTAAAAAATGGTTTGAGCCTTTGGGCTTAACTGTTTCTTGGCTTTCAGGCAAGCAAAAAGGCAAAGCCCGCACTGCCGCCGAGCAAAGCATACAAGACGGCAGCGCCAACTTAGTGGTCGGAACCCATGCGCTGTTTCAGGACAATGTCGCTTTTGCCAAATTGGGCTTAGTGATTATTGATGAACAGCACCGCTTTGGGGTCGATCAACGCTTGGCACTGCGTAATAAAGGCTTAAATGGCATGACACCACATCAGCTGGTGATGACGGCCACACCTATTCCCCGCACACTGGCCATGTCGGCTTATGGTGATTTGGACACTTCGGTGATTGATGAACTGCCGCCCGGCCGTACACCAATTCAAACCGTGACTATACCGCTGGACCGCCGTGAAGAAGTGCTACAACGCATTGCCACCAATTGCGCCGAAGGCAAACAGGCCTATTGGGTCTGCACGCTGGTAGAACAGTCGGAAACATTAGATGCGCAAGCTGCAGAAGCCACTTTTGCCGAAATTAAAGAACGCTTCCCCGAGCTGAATATCGGACTGGTACACGGTAAAATGAAAGCCGATGAAAAGCAGGCTGTGATGCAGCAGTTTAAGGACAATGAACTACAATTGCTGATTGCCACCACGGTCATTGAAGTGGGTGTGGATGTACCGAATGCCTCGATTATGGTGATTGAAAATGCAGAGCGTCTAGGCTTATCTCAGCTGCATCAGCTGCGTGGCCGTGTGGGGCGTGGCGCTAAAGCCAGCTTCTGCGCCCTGCTGTATAAAAACCCACTGTCGCAAAATGGGCAGGAACGCTTACGTATCATGCGTGAAACCAATGACGGTTTTATCATTGCTGAAAAAGATTTGGAAATACGTGGCCCAGGTGAACTGCTTGGCACCAAACAAACAGGCGATATGGGCTTCCGTGTAGCCAAATTAGAGCGCGATGATCATCTGCTGAATCAAGCGCATTATGCTGCGCAGCAAATATTAAAAGAACATCCTAAAAATGCAGAAGCCTTGCTGAAACGCTGGCTGCCTGAAGCACCACGCTATGCCTATGTATAACCCTAAATCTAATTCCATACTCCAGCAATTGACAGGGCTGTTTCGAAGCTTCCAGCCCTGTCAACTTTGCCATGCAGATACCCAACATTGGCATCAGGTCTGTGAGGATTGTTGGAAATCTTTACCTTGGCAAAGGCAAACCATAAAGCGCCAAGGCCTACAAATCATGACACCATGTCGTTACGACTATCCACTCGATCGCATTATTCAACAGTATAAATATCAACAACAACTACAATTTCAACCACTCCTTTCAGGCTTACTCTGCTCGCTCAAACTACCCAAAAAAGTACAGGCGATTGTTCCTATGCCCATATCAACGAAACGCCTAGAAGAACGTGGTTTTAATCAGTCCTTGCTGATTGCACAAGATCTGGCAAAACACTTGGATGTACCCATTTGGCAACCTGTCACACGTTTAAAACAACACGCACAAAAAGGCTTAAGTCGTTTAGAACGTATGAGTGATATTCAACAACAATTTCAATTAACGCCACCAAATGCAGTGCGCTATCGCAATGTTCTGATTGTCGATGATGTGGTCACTACGGGCAGTTCTATTCAAGCCCTACACAATTGCCTAATCGAATTGGGGTGCCAGCAGGTACATGTCACCTGCTTAGCCGTTGCAGAAATTTAAGCGTCTTACTTACCACAAAACTCATCTAACTGCTTAAGAAACCAATTGCTGCTTAATCCAAGGAATAATGATTTCTGTGGTCAATGGTGCCAGTGCTATGTCTTGATCATCTAAATCCACCCAACGCATTTCCGCAATTTCTGCATGTACCGTTGGAATCTGATCTAAGGTCACATGATATACATAGCTCACCAGTTGATGATCAGGTTCATTGGCTGTTGCAGTTTCAAAGCGCCCAAGATAATGCTGAATTTTAGCCTGACAGCCAATTTCTTCTGCAATTTCGCGCACAATGGTTTGTTCTGGATGCTCATTCGGTTCTAGCTTGCCACCCACCTGCATAAAGCAGGCAGTATTTTTCTTACGCACCACCAACATTTGCTGTTGTTCATTTAGCACAATGCCCGCAGCAACAGTAATCACTTTCATCTTAATGTTTCACCAAATCTTGTTGATCTGCCGCCATTCCCCATTTAGGTTGTGGCGCCGTATAGTGCATAAACTGCGTTAAAATATCTTCTACTTGATCGGATACCACCAAAGCATCTGCAAAACGGGTTTGCGTAAAACCTTTTTCCACTGTGAGCTGAATAAACTTAATTAAGTCCGTATAAAAATCATCAATATTTAAAAATGCGCAAGGTTTTAAGTGAATTCCCAATTGTGCCCAAGTCCACTGTTCAAAAATTTCTTCCAAGGTACCAGCACCACCAGGAATCGCAATAAAACCATCGGAGAGTTCCGACATTTTGGTCTTACGTTCATGCATATTTTGCACCACATGTAACTCTGTCAAATGTGGATGTGCGAGTTCACGGTCCACCAATTGCTTCGGAATCACGCCAATAACTTTACCGCCCGCCTGTAATACGCTGTCTGCAACGATGCCCATGAGACCTGAACGCCCTCCACCATATACCAAAGTGATCTGATGTTTTGCTAAGCATTGCCCGACTTGAATGGCGATTTGCTCATAAACAGGGTCCGTACCTAAAGCTGAACCACAAAAAATTGCTATAGAATTCATCATCTCTCACCCTGTTATTGAATTGTCATGCTTGGAATCTAAACTTCGTTCAGATTTTTTAATAAAATAATCATTCGAGCAGTGTATTTCTAAGCATCCTTGTCTAAAATACACGCATTCATTTTTACATACTGCGCAAGGGAGAAAAGACGGCATGCTGGAAGCCTTTTACGCCACAGAGCGCGGTAGTTTAGAAGATACCACTGTCAATGGTGACTTCGATCTACATCAAGATTTGGTCTGGCTTGACCTCATTGCTCCATCTCAAGAAGAACAGCAATGGATCATGGATGCCTATGATCAAAATATGCCTACGCTTAAATCGCTAGAAGACATTTCCTCATCTGCACGATTCTACCGTGATGATGATGGCATTTTGCATATCAGTACGTATTTTTTAACGAAAAATAAAAACTTTCAGGTCGATGGCGAAACCGAAGAAAACTCCAGTATTTTAGCAACCGTGCAGACCGTTGCTTTCATTCTTCATAAAGAGCGCCTATTTACACTGCGCGGTGAAAAACTGGTGGCCTTCCGTGCTTTTCGTGCACGGGCGCGTCGTAATGACTATGAAATTGATTATAAAGATCCAACTTGGATTTTATTGGGCTTGCTGGAAGCCAAACTCGATGAGCTTGCGGATATCTTAGAAGATATCCACAAGGACTTGGAAAAATACTCCACAGAAGTGCTAAACAATCGTCACCGTGAAATGATTTTAGATTTAGATGACATGATCACGCGCTTGGCACAATTAGAAGACATGCTTGGTAAAGCACAGCTGTGTCTTATTGACTTACGTCGTGTCCTCACCTTCTTATCTCGTCCACGTGCGCTTGGTAGCCATATTTACGACGCAGATATTCGAGAACTGAGTGAAGATGTACGCTCATTGGTAGAACATGATGCCTTCTTATTCCAAAAAGTACGCTTCTTGCTCGACACAACTTCAGGCTTCATTAATACCGAACAGAACGATACCATTCGTCGATTCTCGATTTTACCAAGTATGCTTGCGCCTCCTATGCTGGTGGCCAGCATTTACGGCATGAATACCGATGTGCTCCCTTTCGCACATGGAACAACCAGCTTTATCGTGGTCAGCTTAATTTTAATTGCCTTCTTGATTGGCCCACTCATTTACTTCCGCTGGAAAAAATGGATTTAAGCACGCCTTGGCGCATTGCTTCAACCTGAAATACACAGCATGCTACAGATGAAATCACGATTTATCTGTAGCCCACAAAAAAGCGCCCTTAGGCGCTTTTTTTTATGAAGATCACTTTTAAATCACGATAGAATTTAAATAAGTTTCAAATCATGCTCTAAATGACAAGCTTGAATAATCTTCATCATTTTTTCAGGAACAGCTTTAAAGACTAGACCTTCTGCATTTGGTGTTTGTCTTAGCCAGCGAACCAATACCGCCAATGCTAAAGTACTACCATGCTCCAAAGCAGATAAATTCACTGTCATTGGATATTGTTGCTGTGTCTGAATAACTTTCAGCCCTTGAGCGTAATACTGTTCAGCATTACGATAATCAATTTTCCCAGTTACATGCAACTCTTGCGCAGTGAATTCAATCATCTTAAACCTGCTTATTTTTTCTTTTCAACAGCAGCTTCAGCATCAGGCTTGAAGTTCGCAATTGATTTATCCAAGTTACCGCCATTACGTTTTACAGTTGCCGCAAACTGATTACGGAATTGCAAGCCTAGGTCGATACCTGAAACGTTGATATTACGAATTTTCCATTGGCTACCTTTGTCAGCCAATTGGAACGATACTGGAATTTTTTCGCCATTGTTAATGAAGTCGATGGTCACAACAGGATTGGTTGGATTTGTCGACTTAAATGGACGCATGGTGTAGCTTTGGTTGCTGTATTTTGCAAAAGCAGAACCATAGTTTTCAATGAGCGTTTCACGGAAATTCTTTTCGAACTGAGCACGCTGTGCAGCAGTACTGTTCTGATTCGTTGCATAAGTACCCATCACAATACGTGTAAATGCTTGTGAATCAATATATGGGTCAAGATTTTGACGCACAATTGCTTTTACTGCTGCAGGGTTATTTTGCAGTTTAGATTGGTCCGCTTTCAAACGAGTGATCAACCCATCAGCCACTTTCTTAATAAATGCAGGTGGCGTTTCAGATGGTGCTGCAAAAGCGGTACCTGCAAGCATGGTCGAAAGTATGCTAGCTGTTAAGGTTTGTTTCACCAAAGTATTCACGTGTTTTCTCCTCAAAAAACTATTCTGTAAATGACGGTTCTGCATCTGCCGTAGTATCTGTCTCTTCAGCTTTAGCATCAGATGACTTACCAGCACCACCGGTTACAAATTTGGTAATTAAGTCTTCAATTTCCATCGTGCCCTGTGTGTTCACAATTTGAGAATCACGCTTCAAATAGTTCAAACCACCACCCGGTACAATTTTCAAATATTTCTCACCCAACAGACCGTTGGTTGCAACCATAATATAAGCATCTTCATCAATATTCGTGATGGACTTCATGTTAGCAATAAGTTGCTTTTCCATTTCTTTTTGTTGTGCTGGATCGGCCGCCTCATAATCCGAACTATAACGTAGCTCTTCTAAGGCATCTTTTTGCACTTGCTTTAATTGTTCTGGATTAAACGTTGTTAAGCTACCATCCATCGTAAGATGTACTGTCGCTAAACGCGTCATTGGATCGAGTGTAATTGAATCTACTTGTCCAATTTTAACACCACTCATTGCAACTTTTGCACGGGGTTTAATGCCATTCACATTTTCAAAAACAGCAGTCATTTCATAGCTGTCTTTTAAATTATTGCCCACCAAACCACTCACACGCATGGCCAAGAAAAATAAAGCAATACCAAATAAAATAACAAAAATGCCGACGGCCAGCTCACTCGTACGTGATTTCATTAAATACCTCCGAACATGACCGCAGTCAACACGAAATCAAAACCTAAAACACACAGCGACGAATACACCACTGTACGTGTTGTAGAAGTTGCAATACCTTCAGATGTTGGCTCACAAGCATAGCCTTGATACACCGCAATCCATGTACAAATTAGTGCGAACACAAAACTTTTAATAATTGTGCCGTTTAACACATCTTTAAAAAATTGCACGCTATTTTCGATACCACTCCAGTACGAACCTTCATCCGCACCCAAGAAGTCCACACCGACCAACTTACCGCCCATAATACCAACAGCGGCAAATATGACGGATAACATTGGAAGGCTAATAATGCCTGCCCACAAACGCGGTGAAATCACACGTTTCAAAGGGTCTACACCAATCATTTCCATACTTGATAGCTGTTCAGTGGCTTTCATTAAACCAATTTCAGCAGTTAATGCCGAGCCTGCACGGCCTGCAAACAATAAAGCCGCCACAACAGGTGCAAGTTCTCTTAACAATGTGAGTGCAACTGCAGTCCCCAGCATGGCTTCACTACCAAATGTAGACAAAATGCTATACATCTGTAGGCCCAAGACTGAACCAATAAATAAGCCAGATACAGTAATAATCAGCAGGGACAACACCCCAACACGATACATCTGATAAATAAACAGCTTTACCCCAAGCCATGTGGGCAAAGAGCATAAAATTTGCAACAACATAATAAATGCTGTGCCAATGCCTTGGACACGTTCAATGACGCGTCTACCTAATGCGGCAATTGCATTCATGAACGAACCTCTTGCGACAAATATGGCTGATGGCTAAATTGATAATCGACAGGACCATCGACTGAACCTGTAAGGAATTGACGTACAAAAGGTGAAGCATGTGCTTTCAGCTCAGCGGGAGTCCCCTCACCCTGAACTTTGCCTTCTGCAACCACATAAATATAATCGGCAATCGATAAGGTTTCTGCCACATCATGCGACACAATAATAGTGGTAAGATCCAAAGCTTCACGCAAAGAGCGAATTAAACGGGTTAATACACCCATCACAATTGGGTCTTGGCCTGCAAAGGGCTCATCATACATAATCAGCTCTGGATCAAGCGCAATTGCACGTGCCAATGCCACACGACGATTCATCCCGCCAGAGAGCTCTGCAGGCATAAACTGTTCTGTACCACGTAAACCCACAGATTCAAGCTTCAGAGAAACCAACTCTGATATTAAATGTTCAGGTAACTTCGTATGTGCACGGATTGGAAAGGCCACGTTTTCATATACGGACATATCGGTAAATAATGCACCGCTTTGGAAAAGCATGCCCATACGCGCACGTGCAGCAAATAATTCCTGGCGTGACATTTGGCCAATATTTTTACCATCTAGGAGGACTTCACCTGCATCGGGCACCAACTGACCACCAATAAGACGTAATAAGGTAGTTTTACCCGTACCTGACGGCCCCATAATAGCGGTGATTTGACCACGACGAATGGTTAAGCTGACATTGTCATAAATGACACGCTCTCCTCGCTTAAAACTCAAGTTTTTCACTTCAATGAGTGATTGAGCCTGAAGAGGTGTTTGATTATTCATAGCTGAGCTTATTCCTGCATTTTTTCAGCACGCATACTATAAAGGATTCAAGAACATAATGTTACCTTTCCATGTAACACAAGATGACTAAATTATAGTGTGTTTTTATTTTTTATTTTTTCAAAACTGGCGAAAACAAGGCGTACGAGTTTAAACCCAATGATTATAGACATAATAAACAATATTGCTTAAAAATAAAGCTAAACCGATATAAGGCATAAGCACCTCCAAAGAAGAAGCTTGTAAAAACCGCTTGCTAACATTCAACATAATTATCAAATAGAACAAGAAACATGATCGAGTATACATTTTATCAAAAAAAGGACAAATAAAAACCGGTGAATGGCCGGTTTTTATCTTTATTTCAGACGAAATTCAATTAGTCATTGAATTTGCGACCGCGTTCGCCATCTTCGCGACGTGGACGATCTGAATTAAATTCGCGACGTGGACGGTCATCACCAAAGCTACGTTTTGGACGGTCACCGAAGCCACCTTCACGACGTGCTGGACGATCACCAAAATCACGTTTTGGACGGTCACCGAAAGAACCTTCACGACGTGGTTTGTAATCTACGCGATTGCCACGGTTGTCATCATTCGAGTCAAAACGTGGTTTATCGTTGAAGCCACCTTCGCGACGTGGACGATCATTGTTGAATTCACGACGTGGACGGTCTTCGAAACCACCTTCACGGCGTGGACGATCGTTGTTAAATTCGCGACGTGGACGGTCTTCGAAACCACCTTCACGGCGTGGACGATCGTTGTTGAATTCACGACGTGGACGGTCTTCGAAACCACCTTCACGGCGTGGACGATCGTTGTTAAATTCGCGACGTGGACGGTCTTCGAAACCACCTTCACGGCGTGGACGATCGTTGTTGAATTCGCGACGTGGACGGTCTTCACCACCGAATGAACGGCGTTCGCCATCACGGCCACCTTCACGACGTTTGAAGTTGCTTTCGCCTTCAAAACGACGACCGCCACCAAAACCGCCACGACCACCGCGACCACCGTCACGACGACCACGACCGCCATCACGGCTACCGCGTGCAGGAGGTGGAGATGGCTCAAGGCCTTCAATTTCAGAAACTTCTAAACGTGCATCTAGGTAATCTTCTAAAGCACGGATTTTACCGCGTTCACGGTAAGTTGCTAAAGTGATTGCTTTACCAGTACGGCCCGCACGACCTGTACGACCAATACGGTGTACATAGTCTTCGTTCTTCATTGGAAGACCAAAGTTAATTACGTGAGAGATTGTTGGTACGTCAAGACCACGTGCTGCAACGTCAGTTGCAACTAAGATTTTTGCACGACCTTCACGGATGCTACGTAAACGACGGTTACGTACAGTTTGTGGCATAGCACCGTGAAGCGCTACAACTGAGTGACCTGCTTCAGCAAGTTCTTCAGCCAACATATCTGTGTCTTCTTGAGTAGAAGCGAATACAACTGCTTGATCAAGATCTTCTTCGCTCAACCAGTGAGTAAGAAGTTTTTTCTTGTGCTCAAAACCATCAGTCCAGTGTAAAGTCTGAGTGATGTCTGTATTTGTTGTATGACCTGTTTCAATTGCAATACGTTCAGGTTCATTCATCATGCGTTCAGCAAGTGTAATGATACGTGGTGCAAAAGTTGCAGAGAACATTAATGTTTGTTTACGGTTCGCAGCCAAATCACTGATTGCTTCTAGGTCTTCAGAGAAACCAAGATCAAGCATACGGTCAGCTTCATCGACAATTAACGCGTCAACTTTATCTAATTTAATTTGACGACGGTTTACCAAGTCAAGTAAACGACCTGGAGTCGCAACAACAACTTGCGCGCCTTTTAATTGTTGGATTTGTTTACCAAAAGGCATACCACCCATAATTGCAGCAATACGAACACCTTTCATGTGACGTACGAATGCAATTGCGTCTTGACTCACTTGTTGAGCCAACTCACGCGTTGGACATAAAACCAAAATATTAGGTTGAGTAATCGCTTTCATACGTTCTTTAAACGGTACGAAAGTATCTTGGTCAGCTAATGCATTTAAAGTTGGGAGTAAGAATGCAGCTGTTTTACCAGAACCTGTTTGGCTTGATACTAAAAGGTCTTTACCTTCTAAAGCCGCAGGAATTGATTGCTCTTGTACAGGAGTTGGCGCAGTAAAACCTAAGCTTTGTAGAGCTTGTTGCAGGGACTCGTGTAGAGGAAATTCAGCAAAAGTTTTGCTCATAGAGTTTTTCACCCGAAAAATGGGTGCTCCATTAAAATAAAGTCAATTGGACATCGGCAAAAAGCGGTACAGCAATAAACGCTGACAATCTAAGATTCAGCGGCGATCCGAGTAACGACGATGTGATATAACGCACGCATGATTACGGCTAAACCTGAAGGAATCGCTAAAGCGATTGGGGCGCGAGATATCGTCCTCTCTTTGGACCGCACGCGCATACACAATGATTTGAAGAGAAATGTTCAGGTAATGAACGAAAATAAGTGCGTGGGCGGATTATATCAGAATAATTTTAAAAGTCATCCTTTTTAGTCAACTTGAAACAACAAATTCAAAAAACATATATTTATTTGCTGTCTAGCATGCAAAAATTTGACTGATAGATACTCCATACTTTATTAAAGTACTCCTTTATTCAACCCTTTAGGCGCCGCGAGAAGTGTCATTAAAAAATTAACAATATTTTCTGGTGTATCGTGGGTAATGACCCGTGTACACGCGAAAGAAGCATATTGATCAAAACGCTGTGAAATTTTTAAGCATTCTTTTTCAGGATCTGCCTGAAGATATGCTCTGTTTAATTGCCTCTGCACAATAAGATCAATACATTGTTTTTTATCTAATGATGGTAAAAATACATAGGTCTGTGCTTCAGCTAACAGTTGATGCTTAATGGTCTTATATTCTGCATCCTGATCTAGTGCATAGGTCATAAACCCAGATGAACACACTAAAATGACAGATTGTTCTGGCTGAATTGATCTTCGCAGTTGTTGATACAAAGTGATATTACGGCGTGCATAGGCCAAATAGCCGTGCTGTTGAATATATAAAGAGATATCCCCTTCCATTTTTAGGAAATATTCATCCAAATCTATACAGACAGCCCCTATTTTAGGAGCAAGTTGCTTTGCGATCGTTGTTTTGCCTGCACCGCCAGGCCCAATAAACTGAATTAACATATTCTGCACTCTAGTTGGAGATGGGCTATTCAAACACCTGCTCAAGCTCTGTCATTTTTTATTTCTTAGATTTATTATTTTTATCAGTCTAAATATAAGCCCAATAAAAAACCCTCATCAATGAGGGTTTTTTTAAACTCGAACTACAGATAAGTTGAATAACTTATTTAGCAGCTTCGCCCCAAGCAGGAACTACAGCTTGCATTAATGGTTTTAACATTTTCATAGAACATGCGATCACTTGACCGTTTTCCATAGAATCTGAACCGCCACGTGCATCTACTACAGTACCGCCCGCTTCTTTCACAATCAGCTCACCTGCAGCGATATCCCAAGGCTTTAAGCCAAGTTCAAAGTAGCCATCTAAACGGCCAGCAGCCACATAAGCTAAATCAAGGGCAGCAGAACCGGCACGGCGGTATTGAGCACCTGCTTCAGTTACATTTAATAATGAATCGAAGTGATTTTTTGCATAAGACACTACTTCACCATTACGGACTTTACGGTAAGCATGGCCTACACCCATAAAGGTATTTTCTAAGCTGTCTTTTACATTTACACGAATACGGCGTTGGTTCAACATTGCGCCACGACCACGGCTTGCAGAGAATAACTCATCTTTTACAGGGTCATAAATAACACCGTGTTGAGTTACACCTTTATGTTGAACAGCAATAGATACACAGAAATGTGGGAAACCATTAATAAAGTTTAAAGTGCCATCAAGTGGGTCAATAATCCAACACCAATCAGCGTCATGACCTTTACCTTCTTGAAGACCAAACTCTTCACCTAGGAAGCTGTGGTTTTTATAGCTTTTACGAAGCGTGTCGATAGTCAACTGCTCAATGTAGCGATCAACACGTGTTACAGGACCGTCGATGCCTTTTTCTTCAACTTGCAAATCGAGTTTATGACGATTTTGATGCGCTTTTAAAAGCTCTTGACCAACTAATTGAGCCGCACGCGCAGCCATCACCACCATAGGTTCCATTGAACACCCACTACAAATTTGAAGACACTGATAAAGAATAATGCATAAAAGCCCGTACATTTTAGCAAATATACGGGCTTTTAGGCAAAAAATGTTTCTAAACGTATTTAAAAAAATAAATTCAGCGATTTAAACGAGTTTCGACCACGCACGTTGTACTGATTTTTCAATACCTTCGGCATCAAGGCCAGCTAATTGCAACATTTGTCCATGTGAGGCTTGATGTAAAAATTCATCTGCCAAACCTAAGTTCAATGTTGGTTTCACAATACCTGCCTTCGCGAGATATTCATTCACTGCACTACCCGCACCCGCCATTACAGCATGCTCTTCAACCGTCACAAATAAAGCCGTGCTATCTGCAAGACGATCCAACAATGCTTCATCTAATGGTTTCACATAACGCATATTGACGATACGAACCGCTAAACCTTGTGTTGCTAAGGCTTGTGCAGCTTCAAAAGCAGGCTGTACACGACTACCAAACGCTAAGATTGAAATGCTTGGGCCTGCCGCCTCATTAAAGCTTGCTAAAACTTCTGCTTCGCCAATGTTCATGGCCTGAAGTTCGCTTTGGATACTCACCCCTAAACCATTACCACGTGGGTAACGTACTGCTGTTGGGCCTGGATATAAATATGCCGTATGAAGCATTTGGCGACATTCATTTTCATCTTTTGGCGCCATGATCACCATATTCGGAATGGTACGCATATAAGCGTAGTCATAGGCACCCGCATGGGTTGGGCCATCCTCGCCCACCAAACCTGCACGGTCAATCCCAAAAGTCACATCAAGGTTTTGTAATGCAACATCATGGATAAGCTGGTCATAACCACGTTGTAAGAAGGTGGAATAAATCGCGACAACAGGTTTTAAACCTTCACATGCCATACCTGCAGCCAAAGTGACCGCATGTTGTTCTGCAATAGCGACATCAAAATAACGCTGTGGAAAATCTTGGGCAAATTTTACCATGCCGGAACCTTCACACATGGCCGGTGTAATTGCGATTAAGCGCTCATCTTGTGCCGCTTCATCACATAGCCACTGACCAAATACATCTGAATATTTTGGCGCAGTTGTAGACGATGCGGGTGCGTTAAGTTTACTAATCGCATGATATTTGATTTGATCCGCTTCTGCTGGTGCAAAACCTTTGCCCTTTTTGGTATAGACATGTACCAAACGTGGACCTTTGCGCTTTTTCACTGCTTCAAAAACTTGAGTCAGTTGCACAACATCATGGCCATCAAAAGGGCCAAAATAATCAAAACCAATGGCTTTAAATAGATTGTCCGCCGCATCTGTGGCTGCGCTGTGTAAACGTGAGTTATAAGTCCATTCAGGATGAGGCTGTAGATAAGCCTCGCCCTGTTCGGTGATATTGACTGACTCACCTTTGCCCCAAATGGCTGCCAAGTGTTTGGCAAAACCACCTGTGCTACATGAAATCGACATATCGTTGTCATTCAATACAACAATTAAATCTGCATCATGTGCAACTGCATCGTTCATGGCTTCAAAGGCCATACCCGCAGTCATTGCGCCATCCCCTACAATAGCAACAACTTCACAAGGATCTTTTTGGTAACGGCGTGCCAATGACATGCCTAAACCTGCAGAAATTGCCGTTGAAGAATGGCCTACGCCAAATGTGTCGTACTCTGACTCTTCACGCGCAGGAAAGGCCGCTAAGCCATCTTTAGCACGAATAGTAACGAGTTGTTCACGGCGCCCTGTTAGCGCTTTATGTGGATAGGCTTGATGCCCCACATCCCAAATCAGGCGATCGCGTGGTGTGTTAAAACAGTAATGCAACGCAACGGTCAATTCAATCACGCCAAGATTTGCGCCAAAGTGTCCGCCGCTTTGTCCTGCTGCATATATAATAAATTGACGTAACTCATCCGCCACTTGTTCGAGCTGCGTGCTTTCAAGCAGACGGAGCTGTTGAGGTAGCTCAATGCTGTCCAGCAGCGATGTAATGGGGCGATGAGACGGTATTTCTGTATACAGCATAATATGGCAAAGCCTTCTAAAGCCTGGCAAATCCTAAGCTAGGTCAAATGGATATTCGATGATTATATCGAATTGTATCACCTTCAATCAGCCATATTTCTAGCGATGCAATTTTAAGTTCAACTCAAAATTGGGTGTTATGTTTAAGTGTAGGAGATTATCCTGAATAATCTGACTATTTATCAACTATTATCGTTCTCTTTATGCAAAAAAAGAAAATGTTCTGCACAAAATCGTAACTGCAATTCTACCAATGTCCAAGCATTACGCTATACTTTAAACAATTTACAATCAATTATTCGGGTTTGACTGTGCCTATAGAATTTGTCGCGACTTCCAGATTACCGACCGCTTTTGGTGAATTTAAAATTTCAGTATTTCAAGACCCACACACCGGCGAAGAACATGTCGCACTCTCTAAAGGCTTAGAAACCGCACCAACGGGTGCTGTTTTAGTTCGCATTCATTCAGAATGTTTAACAGGTGATGCCTTTGCATCACTCAAGTGTGACTGTGGTCCACAACTACAAGCAACACAACAACTGATTAATGATGCAGGTCAAGGCGTAATTTTATATTTACGTCAGGAAGGTCGCGGTATTGGTCTTACCAATAAAATCCGTGCTTATGCCCTACAAGATCAAGGTCATGACACTGTAGATGCAAACCTTATGTTGAATTTACCTGCGGATGCACGTACTTACGATATGTGTAGCATTATGCTGGCGCATTTACAGGTCAACGAAGTCCGCCTCATTACCAATAATCCGTTAAAACTTAAAGCATTAACAGACCTCGGCATTAATGTGGTAGACCGTGTTCCGCTTACAGTGGGTTTAAATAAATTCAATGAAGAATATTTAAAAACCAAACATGATCGGATGTCGCACATGTACGATAAAGATGATTTTTAAATAAAAGCATGAATTAAGAATAATCGGAGATTGAACACATGAAGCTAACCACGATTCTATTTGTGTTCAGTCTCTTCTTATTTGCCAACGTGTGTAAAGCCGATCTAGCACCAGCAAATGCCCAAAACACGCAAGCACCCACCATTCAAAAACTACAACAATTTCAGACGAACAATCGTTTTGCTTATGGCAGCGCTTCTGATGCAACATTACAAGAGCACATTTTAAAAAATCACATTAATCAATCTATTGAAAGTACACGACAAGCATTTATCCGTCTCTATCAAAGCAATAGCCAACCAAGTAAACAACAGTTATTACACATCTTATCCAATGGGATTAACCAAATAGATCCAAACAGTTTATATACTGATGATCGCGAGCAAGTTGCGACTATTTTTGAAAATTTTTTAGATGTTATTGGCTTAGAAAGTTCAGACGGAATACTCAACACATGGATATATGGCAAAGAAATTACTGACCTGATTACCAAACCTAAAATGCAATGACGACAAATCGATGTGAAGCATCCATTTTTTACTCGGCAATATTTTTCTTTTGCTAAACACATCTCCCTCTCTGCAATCAGAACGGGAGACTTAGCAATCTTCTCTCCAAAGTGAAAATCAAATCGTCATCGAGAATATCTGAGTTTCAGGTTTTCTTCGTTTTAAATGTAAATCAAACGCCATACAAATATTTCTTACGAAGGGCTTACCTTGCTCCGTAATCACAATTTGATCCTGTTCTATCTGCAATAAGCCATCTTGCTCCATCTCTACCAGTTGCTGAATGACATCTTCCCGTTCAGGAAAATCCATCGTCTGGTCAGCCCATGAGGTTTGAAACGCACACATTAAATTCAAAATATGCTTACGAATTTTTAAATCTTCCGCACTCAACACATGGCCTTTCACCACTGGAATTTGATGATTTTCCAGACATGCATAATATGCATCTATATTCTTTTCATTTTGTGCAAAGCTATACCAACTGTCGCTGATCGAAGATACCCCCAAGCCAATCATGACTTGTGTTTTAGATGCGGTATAGCCCATAAAATTACGGTGTAAAGCCTGCGCCTGAAACGCCTGATACATTGGATCGGTGCTTAATGCAAAATGATCCATACCAATTTCATGGTAACCATGCGCCAATAATGCTTTTTTGCCCTCTTCATAGCACTGACGTTTCATTTCATCCTTAGGCACATCAGCATCTTTAAAACCGCGTTGCCCATTGCCTTTAATCCATGGCACATGCGCATAACTATAAAATGCCAAACGGTCTGGCATTAAGCGTGTGGTCTGCTCAATGGTATTCAATACATCTTCGAGCTGTTGAAAAGGCAAGCCAAAAACCAAGTCATGGGAAATTGAGCTATAGCCAATCTCTCTTGCCCAAGTGGTCGCACGCTCTACATGGGCAAAGGGTTGGATACGGTGAATCGCTTTTTGTACATTTTCATTGTAGTCCTGTACCCCGTAGCTAACACGACGAAAGCCCACATCATATAGTGCTTGTAAGTGCTCACGCGTAGTATTGTTGGGGTGACCTTCAAAACTAAATTCATGCTCAGGTGCTACATCTGAATCGGCTAAAATCCCTTGAATTAACTGTGTTAAATGTTCAGGAGCAAAAAACGTAGGCGTCCCACCGCCCAAATGAATTTCTTTAATGACAGGTCGTTCGACCAATAATTGGCGGTACAGCGCCCACTCTCTGAGCACCGCCTGAATATAAGGCTGTTCAACTTCATGCTTTTTTGTGACTTTCTTATGGCAACCACAGAAGGTACACAAGCTTTCACAAAATGGCAGATGAATGTATAAACTGATGCCTTCAGTTGCATTGGATGCATCAAAGGATTGTTTTAGTGTGTGTTTCCATGCCTCTGATGAAAATGAAGTTTCATCCCAATAAGGTACGGTTGGATAACTGGTATAGCGTGGCCCGGGCACATTATATTTTTGGATGAGTGATGTTGCCTGTTGCATATCCACAGCCTTAACAAAAAACGAAATTGCATTTAATGCTATTTTGCTTGGCTTATCAGGTGAATTCAACCTAGCCATTTAGTCGGAATAAGCCAGCAGAGCTTCATACAAAATGCCCTTCCGACGACTTAAATTTTGACCTACTTTCAGTTTTTCCGATGCTCAAGATTGGCAAAAAAACCTTAAGTTTTTAGACATTTTATGTTTTGATATTCCTAGTCATTATATAAATCAATGAGAGTGGCAATGTCACATCCAACTTCAGCGGATATACAACGTGTCCGAGATTTCCTTTGCGATTTGCAAGCCCGCATTTGTACGGCACTAGAGCAACAAGAACATGCTGGTGGTGGCCAAGCCGAGTTTGTTATTGATGATTGGCAACGTCCTGAAGGTGGTGGTGGTCGATCCCGTGTGCTGCAAAATGGAACCGTGATTGAAAAAGGCGGTGTGATGTTCTCCCACATCCAGATCTCTAAGCTCCCTGCCTCGGCAACAGAGCGTCACCCACAAATTGCAGGTGCGAAAGCACAAGCGATGGGCGTATCACTGGTCAT
Source organism: Acinetobacter sp. SWAC5 (assembly GCF_003419885.1). Classification (NCBI taxonomy): domain Bacteria; kingdom Pseudomonadati; phylum Pseudomonadota; class Gammaproteobacteria; order Moraxellales; family Moraxellaceae; genus Acinetobacter; species Acinetobacter sp. SWAC5. Next base: position 40,890 of record NZ_QUWR01000011.1, on the reverse strand, counting down.
TCATCCGAAAAATCCAAATGTACCCACCTCGCATGCCAATGTTCGATTATTTGTCGCCGAAAAAGAAGGCCAAGACCCAATTTGGTGGTTTGGTGGTGGTTTTGACTTAACGCCTTTTTATCCTAATGAACAAGATGTCCTGAGCTGGCATCAAACAGCCCACGACTTGTGTGCACCATTTGGCGATAACGTTTATGCCGAACATAAACAGTGGTGTGATGATTACTTCTACTTAAAGCATCGCGATGAACAGCGTGGTGTAGGTGGCTTGTTCTTTGATGATTTGAATCAATGGGACTTTGAGACATGCTTTAAATACATGCAAGCTGTGGGTAATGGCTACCTTGAAGCGATTTTACCCATCTTTGAACGTAACCGTGACAAGCCATACAGCGAAGCACAGCGAGACTTCCAACTGTACCGTCGTGGACGCTATGTCGAATATAACTTAGTGTATGACCGAGGCACCTTGTTTGGCTTACAAACGGGTGGGCGCATTGAGTCCATCTTGGTCAGCATGCCTCCACTGGCAGGTTGGTCGTACCGTCCAGAATGGGATGCAAATTCTGCTGAGAAAAAACTCACAGACTATTATTTAAAACCACAAGACTGGTTAAACACGCTGAAATAAGTTTTTGTATCCCCGTCTGCTTTAAATACAATCAAGCCTCCAACTCTTGGAGGCTTTTTTACATGGACTGAAAATCCATTGCCAAACTGAGCGCTTAACATAGACATCAAAGATCAGCTTCAATTTGAGCTCCCGACTCCCCCTTACTTATTTACCTTTGATGTACACAATATAGACTCAACGTTGGCAGTCCTTGCGATTAACCTACATCTATTATCGTCGAGTGCTGTACTATGAATGCTCAAGTCATCATCATGACTTTAGAGTGTTGAAGATCTATCCTGATGAAATATGCCTCATCATCAAAATGATATTGTCATGATTGCAATCTATGATCTTCTCCTCCTACAGATCAAACGCAGGAAATAGCATGAATATCATCAAAACCCATTCCACACTATTCAGCTTTTGGGGATTTATCGTCCTTATGCTTACAGCTATCAGTATCGCGCTTTTTTCTGAAAGCCAGTTTAATGATCAATTTGCTTATAGCACGATGCCGATCGCATTGATTGGGATTCTTTTGAGCGCTTCTTTTTTAGCTATTGATGCCATATTTGAGCTTTGCAACTCTTAAATACAGCAAAAATTACCCAATAACAGAATGAAGAATCACAAGGCAAAGCTTGGGCTGAAATTTTGATTAAAGCTTTAGACTGACGCATAATTGCCGTATATTGATGCACATTTCTCCACATGGATTTTGTGCGATGAGCAAGCAATTTGCCGTGATCGGCCATCCAATTGAACAATCTCGTTCTCCAGAACTGCACCATGCCTTTGCCCAAAAAATGGGTATCGACCTCAATTATGCGAAACGCCTTGCACCACTCGATGGCTTTGATGCCAGCATGCAAGATTTTTTCGCACAAGGCGGGCTTGGGATGAATGTGACTGTTCCATTTAAAGAACAAGCTTTTAATGCCTGCACGGTGCTTACTGAGCGTGCAAAAATTGCCAAAGCTGTAAATACCCTTTGGATGCAGAATGGTCAATTACATGGTGACAATACCGACGGCCAAGGGCTGGTCGAAGCCATCCTTGCCTTAGGGTGGAACTTAGCACAAAGTCGTATTTTAATTATTGGTGCAGGTGGCGCAACGCGTGGCGTGATCTACCCACTTGTTCAAGCGGGTGCGCAAAAAATTGTGATTGCAAACCGTACCTTGGCACGTGCCGAACAACTGGTTGCAGATCTAAAAGATGCAGTCCCAAATACTGAACTCAGTGCGGTTGAATTGCATGACTTAGATGGCGATTTTGATCTGGTCATCAATGCAACGTCTGCAAGCCTTTCTGGCGATGCGCTGGTTTTGCCTGAAACTTTACAATTTAAATATGCGTATGAAATGGCATACGGCAAAGCATCAAGCTTTTTGGATCAAGCCAAAGCGCGTGGTGTGCCGACATCTGAAGGTTTTGGTATGTTGGTCGGACAAGCGATTGAATCCTTCCGCATTTGGCATGGCGTCAAACCAAACTTAAAAGATTTTCTGTAATTTAGGCTTTTCCTAATATCAAAAAAATGCGCTATTGCCCTGTGATTTATGCAGGTGCAATGGCGCATATTTGTTGGGCCGTGGGGCATTTACACAATTTTTCCCATGCAGTCATTTTGATCATAATGACAAAAATAAAATGAGTTCATGCTATCTTCATTCAAAACTTTAAATACCCATACACAGTCAGCATATAATTAAATATACATCTGTTTTATATTGTTTTATCTCATTAAAAATAATCATTAATTCAATATTTTTTGAATTTTTGTTGTATTTAAACCAACAATTGTATTGCAAAAATATTTCAGCAATTCGCATTTCTGACAGTTTGATCAGTCTATGCTATCAATGTAATTTAATCATTATTGTGAATAATCAAATCATCGAACCAGATAATCCAAAACTATTTTAAATTAGGATTAAATTATGCCTGCTTATAAAGCTCCTTTACACGACATTCGTTTCTTAATGAACGAAGTATTCGACTTCCCTGCACATTTTAAAACTTTATCTAACGGTGACCTTGCAGACGCTGACACTGTAGACATGATTTTAGAAGGTGCTGCCGATTTTTGTGAAAATGTACTTTCTCCTCTAAACCAAAGTGGTGATGAAGAAGGCTGTCACTTTGAAAATGGTGAAGTAAAAACACCAAAAGGTTTTAAAGAAGCGTACGACCAATTTGTTCAAGGTGGTTGGCAAGGTCTGTCTTATCCAGAAGAATTTGGTGGTCAAGGCTTACCAATGTCGCTTAACCTGATCAAATCTGAAATGATGGGTACAGCGAACTGGTCATTTACCATGTACCCTGGCCTCAGCATGGGCTGCATGAACACCATCATGCAATTTGGTACAGAAGAACAAAAAAATACCTATATGCCTCACCTCACTGCAGGTACTTGGTCGGGCACAATGTGCTTAACTGAACCTCAATGTGGTACAGATTTGGGCCAAGTAAAAACCAAAGCTGAGCCAAATGCTGACGGTACTTATGCCATTACAGGTACAAAAATCTTTATTTCTGCAGGTGAACATGACCTAACAGAAAACATTATTCATATTGTGCTTGCTCGCCTTCCAGATGCGCCTGCAGGTACACGCGGTATTTCTCTGTTCATCGTTCCTAAGTTCATTCCAACTGCAGATGGTGGTGTAGGTGAACGTAACCCTGTGACTTGTGGTTCTATTGAACACAAAATGGGGATCCGCGCTTCTGCAACAGCTGTACTGAACTTTGACAGTGCGAAAGGCTACTTGATTGGTGAAATGCACAAAGGTTTACATGCTATGTTTACCTTCATGAATACAGCCCGCATTGGTACGGCGGTACAAGGTTTGGCACATGCTGAATTGGCATTCCAAGGTGCATTACCATACGCGAAAGACCGTATGTCTATGCGTGCGCTATCTGGTAAAAAAGATCCAGATAAAGTAGCTGATGCAATTATTCACCATGCGGACGTACGCCGTATGCTGTTAACTCAAAAAGCCATTGCTGAAGGTGGCCGTGCCATGATTTATCATGCTGCACAGTTGGCAGACAAAATGGCAGATTCTTTAGCTCAAGGCAATCAAGCAAAATTCGAAGAATATGATGACAAGCTTGGTTTCTATACCCCAATCTTGAAAGGTTTCTTAACTGAATTGGGTTATGAAGCGGCGAATCATGGTATGCAAGTTTACGGCGGTCATGGTTATATTAAAGAATGGGGCATGGAGCAAATCGTACGTGACTCACGTATTTCAACCCTATACGAAGGTACAACTGGCGTACAAGCACTGGATTTAATTGGTCGTAAAGTGTTGTTATCGTCTAAAGGTAAAGTCGTACGCGACTATACTGCTGAAATCTTAAAATTCTGTGGCGTACATGCACGTAATAAATATATGCGTCGTTTTGCATGGGATTTAACTAAAATCTGTGCACAGTGGAACGCATTGACTGTTCGTATTATGTTGGCTGCACGTAAAGACCGCGACATCGTATCGTCTGCATCTGTCGATTACTTGATGTTCTCTGGCTATGCCATGATGGCATTCTACTGGGCGCAACAAGCTGCCGTTGCTTCTGCAAAATTGGCTTCTGGCGAAGGCCAAGAAGTACCAGAGTTCTATAAAGCAAAAATCAAATTGGCTGACTTCTACTTCGAACGCCTATTGCCACGTACCCAAGGTCATGCTGAAGCGATGGTCAACCCATCTAAAACAATGACATCTTTAGCACCAGAGCATTTCAGCTTCGACTACTAATTTGTTGTTATTAAAAAGACCGCTTCGGCGGTCTTTTTTATGCTCATTACTTTTAAATTCTAAGCAAATAAAGTAGAGCGCATTCCTTCTTAAAAACTCATATCCATAAAACGTCAAAAGACGCTCATTGCGCCTTTTGTCTTTCTTTAAATTTAAAAATATTAGCTTAAAGAAACTCTTCCAGTACTGAATTTAAAAAGATATGCCCCTGCTCTGTACATGACAGCACATTTTCATCAGCCACCATTAACTTGCGCTCACGTAAGGAATTTAAAAGCTCCTTTAAACCATCTAAACTTAATCCTGCACGTTCCGCATAAAGTGCAGCATCCACCCCATGATTCAAACGCAAGGCATTCATCATAAATTCAAATGGCATATCCTCTTGTTCAATTTTTTTAAATTGCAAATGCTCTGCTGGCACTTTGGCTAAATAGTCTTTCGGCAAGCGGGTTTTCTGATAGCGATACACCCCATCTGGCTGTGTCACTTTGCCATGTGCGCCTGCACCAATCGCAAGGTAATCGCCAAACTGCCAGTAATTCAGGTTATGCGCCGAAGGCTTTTCTTTACGCCAAGCCGAAACTTCATAATTGATAAAGCCCTGTGCTTTTAAATAGGCCTCACCCTGTGCTTGAATCTCTTCCAATACATCATCAACTGGCAAGATCGGCTGTGTGCGGAAAAAAACCGTATTCGGTTCAATCGTTAACTGATACCATGACACATGCGTCGCGCCATTTTCTACTGCCAGTTTTAAGTCCAATAAGGCTTGCTCAATCGTTTGCTCTGGCAAACCATGCATGAGGTCAACATTCACACGCTCAAAACCTGCTTCTTTAGCATGCTGAATCGCAGAAATTGCGTCATCGTTAGAATGAATACGGCCTAATTTTTTCAGCTGATCGGTATTAAAACTTTGTACGCCGATCGACAAGCGGTTAATCCCTGCCTCTAAATAGCCCGCAAAAGGATCATGTTCCACTGTGCCCGGATTGGCTTCTAAAGTAATTTCACAGCCATCTTCAAATGGAATAATGCTTTTGAGCTGTTCAAATAACCATTGATAACCTTTTGCGGAAATCAAAGATGGCGTGCCACCCCCAATAAATACGCTGTGTACCGCACGGCCTTGGGCAAAATCGACTTGCGTTTTAAAGTCTTCAACCAGCGCCTGTAAATATTCTTTTTCTAGATCTAAAGACAGTTCACCATTGGGTACTGCATGCGAGTTAAAGTCACAGTATGGACATTTTCGTACGCACCACGGCATGTGAATGTATAAAGACATCGGAATATTTGCAGGAATGAGTTCAGCCAAGGAGAATGCTCAAATGAAAAAAGAGAAGATGAATATTTTAGCATGAGTCCATAAACACACTAAGGCATTCTATATTTCTGTTCTGAAGTTTTATGCAGTACACTCAATCAAATTAAAAAAATTTACAGATAAGAAAATGAAAATAAGTAGCCACCTACTGTATTTACTCCCACTTGCGATGGGTATTGGCATCGCCATGAGCATTCAAACCGCGATTAATAGCCAATTGCGTGAATATTTATATTCTCCGTTACAAGCCGCCCTATTATCGTTTTTGATAGGTACAATAGTGCTTGCTGTCTTGGTGTTTTTTCAACCTGTCGAAAAGCCCAACCTTGAAACGCTGCTACAGATTCCTTGGTTTTTATGGCTGGGTGGATGCTTAGGTGTATATGCCATTAGCATCAGTATTTATACGGCACCCAAATTAGGTTTTTTAAGCCTATCTGGCCTGATTATTTTTGGCCAAATTGCCATATCAATGTTTATTGACCAATACGGCTTATTGGGTAATGAAAAAACTCCTATTCATTGGCAGCGCCTTTTAGGTGGCGTGGTGATTTTTATTGGTGTGCTTCTCACTTTACAACGCTAAGACCTCATACCTAAGCACCTCAAAGAAAGAGTATGTTCTGTGTCTACTGTCACAACAACCCGCTTTGAATTAAAGCAACTGTTCCGCTTGATGATTCCCATCTTAATCACCCAATTTGCGCAAGCAGGTTTTGGTTTGATTGATACCATTATGGCTGGCCATTTGTCTGCGAATGATTTGGCTGCTATTGCAGTTGGTGTCGGGCTATGGATTCCGATTATGCTACTGTTTAGTGGCATCATGATTGCCACAACGCCTTTAGTCGCAGAAGCCAATGGTGCGCGTACACCTGAAAAAATTGCCACCATTGCTCGCCAATCTTTATGGATTGCCTTTATTCTTGGAATCATTGCCTGCCTGATTTTACAAGTTGCACCTTTTCTACTCCCTATTTTAGGTGTACCTGAAGCATTGCTCCCCAAAGCCAGCTTATTTTTACATGCGATTGGTTTTGGTATGCCTGCGGTGACCATGTATGCAGCCCTACGCGGTTATTCCGAAGCATTGGGCTACCCTAAACCTGTCACAGCCATTAGCTTAATTGCACTTGCTGTACTGGTGCCGCTGAACTTTATCTTTATGTATGGACTCGGCCCAGTGCCTGAGCTTGGCTCTGCAGGCTGTGGTTTTGCGACTGCTATTTTGCAGTGGCTGATGTTCTTGGCTTTAGCACTGTATATATTTAAAGGCAGTGCCTATAAAAAAACCCAGCCTTTCGCGGTCTGGGAAAAATTAGACCCCGTGTGGATGAAACGCATCTTTACACTGGGCTTTCCTATCGGCTTAGCGATTTTCTTTGAGGTGAGTATTTTTAGTACTGCCGCCATTGTGCTCAGCCCACTCGGTGAAGTGACTGTAGCTGCACATCAAATTGCCATCTCCATCACATCACAGCTGTTTATGATTCCTATGTCTTTAGCCATTGCGCTCACCATTCGGGTGGGCACGTATTATGGCAGTCAAAACTGGGCTGCTATGCGCCGTGTACAAATAGTTGGTCTGGCAACAGGGACCGTTTTTGCACTCATTACCATGCTACTGCTGTGGATACTACGCGCTGAAATTGTGTCGCTCTATACCTTTGACTATGATGTTGCGGTATTGGCGGTGTACTTGGTGCTCTTTGCAATTGCTTATCAATTGATGGATGCATGGCAAGTGAGTGCTGCAGGTTGCCTACGTGGCATGCAAGACACTAAAGGCCCAATGTGGATTACCATGCTGGCCTATTGGATTATTGCCTTCCCTGTGGGTATTTATTTGTCACGCTTTACCGACATGGGCGCAGCGGGTGTTTGGATTGGACTGATTGTTGGTTTAACTGTGGCCTGCATCTTACTCATTAGCCGTTTGATGATTATAAATAAACGTATCGCACAGCTTTAAATTTGATTGTCCATACGGTTACGGCTCGTATGGACTTTTCTTCTCAGTACTTTAACTAACCCAAGTCAGCCAACGCTTTTTTTAAGCCCTCAGGCACATCTGCTTCCTCTGCCTCTTTCATAATGGCTTGACCCACAATCACATCTGTACCGTTAAAGGTCATGGTTGGCGAACCATAAAGCTCATAGCCTTCATTTAAGGCCTTGGTCACACGTGCACAAAAGGTCACATCATCTTTACCGGTTAAATATTTATATACTTTCATGGTCTAATTTCGTCTGAGTTACTCAGCTTATTTTAAGCTTAATCCTACAAGATGTAAGGCTGAGTTTAGAAACTTTGCATGAATGGCTAAGCGATACACATGAGCCAACAATGCAAAATGATGCCAAAACAACGATCAGCTTTAAACTGCCTGATAGCCTGTAAGTAAGATTGATTTAACACCCTGATGTCGTCATAGACACAAAGCTTTAACATTTTAAAGTAGGCAACACCTTGATTAACGCCTATGATCAAAACCATATTTTATGATGATCTTGAGGAGCATCACATGGCCAAATCGGCTAGCACCCCCGGTCGCCGCTTTATGAAACTTGCGGGAATGACTGCAAGTATTGCCAGCAAGACAGTTTCAAATTCGATTAAAAACCTCACTGCCGACGAAGAGCAAAAGAATGCTTCGCGCAGCAAATTATTTCAAGATATTGGGGTACAAATTGCCGACACCCTCGGTGACATGAAAGGTGCTGTCATGAAAGTCGGACAGATCGCCTCACAATATAAAGACATTTTCCCACCCGAAGTTGCAAAGGCGATTGGCAAACTACAACGTCAAGCACCGCCTATGCCGTTTAGCGATATTAAAGCGCAAGTGGAAAAGGAACTAGGCAAGCCCATTCTTGAGATATTCAAAAGTTTTGATGAAGTGCCCTTTGCCGCAGCCTCCATTGGCCAAGTACACAAAGCGACTTTGCCCAATGGCCAGCAAGTTGTGGTCAAGGTGCAATACCCAGGTGTAGATGAAGCCTGCGAAAGCGACTTAAAACAGGTTCGCCTAGCACTCCGCTTAATGGGCGTATTAAAAATTGATCGTAAACTTCAAGATCAATTATTTCATGAGATACAAGAAAGCTTAGACAACGAACTCAATTATCAAATTGAAGCACAAAACCTTGCCGTTGCACGTACCTTCCATGAAGCGCTCGATAGCAAGATTGTCATTCCCCAAGTTTATGAAGATTATTCTTCACGCCATATTTTAACTTTAAGCTTAGAAGAAGGCGAAAGCATAGAAACAGCAAGCACTTGGTCACAAGATACCCGCAATGAATTGGGTCGCCGTTTACTCCGTGCTATGGGACAAGAAATTTTCTTCTTAAAACGTTTTCACTGTGACCCACATCCGGGCAACTTCGCCTTTCGTGAAGATGGTACGGTCATTATTTATGACTTTGGTGGCGTTAAAATTTTATCCAATGACACGGTACAACAATTTAAAGCATTAATACGTGCAGCACGCGCAGAAAATATTCCAGAAATTGAAAACCAGCTGGATGCACTGCACTCGATGGCAGAAAAAGGAAAATTCCCAGAAGCCCTATACAAAGAATGGTTAGAAGTGCTCATGCGTCCACTCACAACGCAATATGACTTTGCCGAAAACTCTGCACATCATGATGGTGTTGAGCTGATTAAACCTTCATTAAAATATTGGGATGTGTTTAAGCCTTCGCCTGATACGCTTATGGTCAACCGTACCGTGTCTGGGCATTACTGGAATCTTATTCATTTAAAAGTGAATGACAATTTAAATGATATTTTTGAAGAGTTAATTCCCCCTCTGGCCTAAGTTTGAATTTGCCTTAAAAGCTCGATCTCGATCGGGCTTTTTTTATGGCTTGTAATGAAATGACAAGACGCGCTGACATTCGCTTGTCCAAAGTTCCATTGGTGAAGAAATGTAAATCTGCTTGCAGATACTAATGTTACAATATAACATAACATTAAATTTAAAATCTGCGATAGGAGAAGAACAATGCGTCCGAATATTCATCCTCAATACCAAGATGTACTTTTTCATGACACCAATGCTGATGTGTATTTTGTGATTGGCAGTACACTACAACCGACACAAACACGTGAATATGAAGGTAAGACATATCCTTACGTCACTTTAGATATTTCAAGTGCATCACATCCGTTTTATACGGGTGAACAACGTCAAACTAGCAATGAAGGCCGTGTGGCAAGCTTTAACAAACGTTTTGCGCGTTTCAAACGCTCACACTAAATTCATATTGTTTTAAGCTTTTGCTTTTAAAGTAAAACTATTAAAGAAGTCTAAGATCCCCTCCTCCAGCTTAGACTTCTTTTTTTTGTCTGTGCACAGCCAATTTATACTTTTAGCAAATACTGAAACAGATAAAAACCCAAAGCCAACAGTACTACACCCAACACCACACTCGACCCTACATAAAGCAAGGCAATACTGGTTTGTGCCTGTTTCAGCAATTGAAAGGTTTCTAAGCCAAAACTCGAAAAGGTGGTAAACCCGCCTAAAATACCGACCATCACAAACAAACGAGTTTCTTGTTGCAATACGGGATATTTCTGCGTAAGTGCAAAAAAAATACCTGCGATAAAACACCCAAGTAAATTAATCGCCCACGTGCTCCAAGGAAACAAACCACTCGGCTTATACAACCAAAGCCCTGTGCCATAACGCAGACTTGCACCTATTGCCCCCCCAAGGGCGACCAATAACCAATTCATGGATGTTCCTATCTATTTTTGAGGCAATCTCGCCTGCTTTTCTAAGTTCTGCCTGTCACTATAGCTGAACTTTGACTTCTATTCGGCACCCAAATTCACTCAATTTAAATGCAAAATCTTGCTATATTCGCAAAGCTTAATTTACATTTTTTACGGATGATTCATTCATGGCGCAACAATTATTGGCAGAACTTCAAGCTGGCACAGCAAAATTTGCTGACGTGATTGCATTTATTGAAGCACGTTATGTTCATACGCCAACAGCATTTCAAAATGGCCAGCAAAGCAACGGTGCCAATGAAAACCAAGGCAGTGCCAAAGTATTTTCTTTTGCACAGCTGAATGGCTTAGATCAAGCGCAAACTTTAAGTTTATTTGCTGAACATTATGCATCTGTACTGGCAACACCAGAAGCGACAGATCACCAAAATATTCGCCAATTTATGCTCAATGGCTGGGATGGCATTCAATTTGATGGCCAAGCCTTAACTGCAAAATAAGCCTATGCGCTGAGCAATCATATTCAATCGACTTTAAAGCAATCAAGCCAGCATTCGTGCTGGCTTGATCAGTAGAAATGTACGTAAAAACCGTGACTACACTCTAATCGCTTAAGAAATTCTAACTCGGCACTGCCATTCGTCAATCGAGTTTTTTTCCCACGGTCGTGCATGCTGTATATGCAGTACCTCTTCACCCGCTTGTTGTGCGGTAAAACGATAAGTTTTTTGACCACCTACACCTACAATAGGCGGATCACTTTGCTTTGGTTGATCCGATTTATACAGTTCTTCAGCTTTAAATAGCTTAGGGCTTTTCGTTAAGCGCCAGACATAACCTGTGGTTGGGTTTTCATCTAATATGACTTCAAGTGTTTGACCACGATCCATCTCTAAAAGTGCTGGACAGCTTTGCTTACCCGTAAAAATATGATTTTTACCATCGACCGTTGAGCTCAAACTACTACACCCACCCAAACCTAAGGCCAAAACCAAAGCCATACCCATTGCTTGTAACTTCATGATGATGCCAACTCAAATCTAACTTTTAACGCGTTCAATCCATTGAATTGAATCTACTCGAAAAACTTCACAAGCCCCATCCCCTGTATCGGTTGGGGTTAAGGATGAGGTCCAAACCAAGTCTTTGTCTTTAATTTCGACCAAATCACCTTTTAAGCGGACTAAATCACCGCGTTTAACTTTTTTAATTTCTTTGGCAATCGCAGGACTAGAAGGAATAATGTGCATATTTGACACCATCATCATCGCCTGCTTTTCAGGTACAGGAACTTTATCCATACGCCAGTTTAAATAGCGGTCATATTGATTAACACTAATACGGCGAGCAATTTCTGGCTCGGCAAATAGCCCCCAACTCACGGCATAATCGATAGGCGAAAATTTAGCTTGTTCATCATTGCTATAGGTTTTTGAACCTAAAATTCGAAAGTCACCATAAAATGGCTGCAAGGTAGAAATAGACTGCCCTTGAGCAACCGGTGCTAAACCTTTGGCAATATTATATTCCGATGATGCCTGCGCACCTGTTTGTAGCAGTATTGAAGCCAATACCGTACTGAGTAAAATCTTTTTCATCATCGGGTTACCTCTTTTCATTGCTTCGTTCAGGCCTTTGCAATCGATGCCATCGACCAACACAATCCAGCGGATGTTCAATCCCAAATAGACCGATGATCAGCATCTCACCTGAAACTGAACGCTTGCTTAATCATTTATTTCTAATCTTATATTAAGGAAAAATTCGGCAGAAACATTAGTAACTTGGTAACAATTCAGCCCTATTGACGGGTATATGTCTTATCTTTTGAGCCATATTCGACTAAGCTTGGCAACATTCCCATTCATTTATAATAATAGCGCAATAATGATTTATAAATTTTATCAACAACATATCTTTCCGCACTTACTCAATCAAGTCATGCAAGTGCCCAGCTTAATGGATAAGCGCCGTGAACTGCTGTTGCCCATTCAAGGTGAAGTTTTAGAGATTGGTTTTGGTACAGGATTGAATCTTGCCTTTTATCAAGCAGTAGATACCGTGTATGCCCTAGAGCCCAATATTGAAATTTATCAACTGGCAGCACAGCGCATACATGAAACGCCTTTTGAGGTTCAACATATACAGGCCAGTGCTGAAAAACTCCCTTTTGCAGATCGTAGCTTAGACCATATTGTTTGTACTTGGACCTTATGCAGTATTGCCGATGTGGAACTTGCACTCGATGAAGTGTATCGGGTACTCAAAGTAGGAGGCACCTTCCATGTGGTTGAGCATGTTTTACACAATGAAAATCACAACATCCAGCGCCTACAAAATCTGTTCACCCCGCTACAAAAACGCGTGGCCGATGGCTGTCATTTAAACCGTAATATAGAACAAGCTTTAAAAAATGCAGACCTCGAAATTACTGAACTACAATATTTTGATGCTGAGGGCATTCCATCCATTGGACGTCGCATGTTGTTGGCACGGGCGGTAAAAAGCTGATGAATAACCTGCAACTGAATGCAGCGTTAAGACAAATGTAGCATTAAGACAACAGCTGAATATAGCTAATTTTGACGATACTGCATTGTGGTCTAGGTCGCGGTATATTCATGCCTGTCACAAAGCGCTTGCCCGTTTTCAGTTGCTGCACATTGACATATTGCCCTTGTAACTTCACATGCTGACCCGGTTTTAAACGTCGTAGTTGTTTGGTAATCCGCTCATTAGCAGCAATTGCGCTCACATTGAGGCTGTCTGCACGGACCTGATCTGCTGTTAAGCCTGAGTTCGGCTTGAGCTGAAACTCATAGCACCGACTGTGCTGATTAAAATCGACCTTTTTCAAATTATTCGCTTTAGCCAACATTCCCTGTACCAGCAATACATCCACATTGCTCAGATAAGCCAAATCGTTATATTCCCCCACCCATGCCGATGCTCGGAATAGCGCACTTCTTTGTGCCGAATAAAAACGCTGACCCGCAACGGTAAAATCTCCAGAAAATTCACCGCGTGTTTCTAGCTGAAAGTTTTTAAGAACACCCGGCTGTTCCAAATGTGGAATTTCTCTAAAATACGCATGCCAGCCCCAAATCAGCAATGCTAAACAAGTGAAGGCGATCAGCAACTGCTTCATGCATTTATCTCCCCGTCACATGACGATATGGTTCAGCGCACAATAAAGTATCCTCAAAAAAGTACCCTCAAATTAGTCATTAAAGTTAATTCTTATGGTTTCAAAACGTACACGTCCCTCAGCGATCGCTTGTGCAATTGCTTGCTGACCTTTGGTCAAGCGTGCACCACCACTTTTAATATCGATCAACACCACTTCAATATCATCTGCATGACCATCGCCATCACGATAATCGGTATAACCGTCAAAGACTACATAATCGACAGGATCGCCCAGAAACTTGGCATCACTCGGCAGGTACTGAAATTCAGGCATAATGGGTGCCAGTTGCTCTGCCATTTTTCCCTTTAATACTGCGCGACTGGTATTTACACTGCGCTTTTGGGCATGGGTTAAGGCCTGCTGATGCTCTAACTTCAACTCAGCAATATACTTTTCATACTCTGCTCGAATACGTCCATTGCGCGAGTTACTTAAAATGAGCGTAGTCAACACCGCCCCGATACATGCCCCAATCAACATGGCCATCCAAACCGACATCTGTTCTTCCTAATTCAATGGCTTAAACTACAACTTTCGTTTTCTGCCCTATGCATCGCACAAAAGAATGATATGCTAGGGCCGAGCAGAATAAAATCATTATTGGGTCATGAAAACAATTTTAGTTGCCAATCAAAAAGGCGGATGCGGGAAAACCATAACAGCCATCAGTTTAGCTTCTGCACTGGCACAAAAAGGCTATAAAGTCGCTTTGGCCGATGCTGACAATCAAAAATCAGCTTTGCAATGGTTAAAGCAACGCCCCGAACAAGTCGCTTCTATTCAAAGCCTCGATTGGCGTCATGAAAAATCCATTGGCGATGCACCCAAAAATACTGAATATTTGATTATTGATGCCCCTGGCGCGCTTTCTGGTGAACACGCCGAACAACTGATTAGTGAAGCCCACACGATCATTACCCCGCTACAACCCTCATTTTTTGACATCGATTCAACTCGCCGTTTTCTAAAGCATTTACAAGACATTAAACGGATTCGTAAGGGTAAAGTTCAAATTTTACTGCTCGCCAACCGTGTCAAACCCAATGCAACCAGTGCAAAAGATATTCAAGATTTTTTTGCCAAAATTGAACAACAACCTGTTGCTTGGATTTCTGAACGTAGTGCTTATGGTCAATTGGCCATGCAAGGCTTGAGTGTATTTGATAAAACCCAAAAAAATTACATTAGCATTCAAAACCAATGGCAACCTATATTGAATGCTATTATTGATGATGAAAGCGACTGGTTTTAAGCCCTCGCTTTTTGCTGTACTTTCGTCATCAAGTGAAGTGAAAATAAAAGGTTTTCATTGGTAAATACTCATTTTCGAGTAGTTTTTTTCAGTTAATATGGACCATGTCCTCTTTAATCATCTGAGAACTCAGTGCAACAATACGCGCCTACCTTACAAAAATTCTTATTGTTCGGATTGTTTTTTGTCCTGATCTTTTTAAGCTTTAATGTCTTAAAATATTTTATTGTGCCTGTGGTTTGGGCTGCAATTATTGCCTATATGACATGGCCACTGTATCAGCGCATTTTAAATGCTTGTAAAGGGCGTGCCACGCTCAGCGCTACACTGATGATCTTACTGGTGGTATTGGTCGTTGGCTTACCTGTAATTTTTGCAATCTTCTTGCTCCAACACGAAGGCCGTAATTTATATTATGAATTACAAAAGCAAGTATTTTCAGGGCATTTCAACGTACCGCAATTTGTACGTGACTTGCCAATTATTGGTAAAGAAATTAACCGTACGCTACACGATTTAAATACAGACCCGAACAGTATTATTCAATCCGTGCAAATTTGGGTTCAGGGTCATTTAAATTATGGTAAAGCCTTAATTAATGAAGTCAGTAAAAACATTTTTAAATTGTGTTTTGCCGTCATGTCTTTATTTTTCTTTTACCGTGATGGTCAACTCATTTTAGACCAAGCCAGCAAAGCCTTAGAAAAAGTGATTGGTCCACGTATTCATCATTATTTGGCAACCATTTCAGACACCACACGGGCAGTTGTTTATGGTGTAGGTCTGACAGCGGTCGCACAAGCAACTTTAGCGGGCATTAGCTACTTTGTTGCAGGTGTGCCCAACCCCATGTTGCTCACTTTAGTTACTTTTATACTGGCACTCATTCCATTTGGCCCACCTGTGGCTTATACCTCAGTATCCTTATGGCTATTTTCACAAGGTCAAACCATTGAAGCGATTGGGGTCATGGCATGGGGCGTGTGTATTGTGAGTACAGCAGACAACGTGATTCGACCTTTGGTCATTTCGGGTGCAACACAAATTCCATTCTTATTAATTATGTTTGGTGTATTAGGTGGTCTGGCAAGCTTTGGTATGGTCGGTTTATTTATTGGTCCCGTGATTTTGGCGGTGTTGTTGGCCATTTGGCGTGAATGGCTACATGAAGCCAATATTGAACCTGTACAAGTGCCAAAAGCTACCCTAGCACATGACTTAGATGATGATTCAGATCTAAAAAACTAAATCGTCAGGCGCATCAAAATTAGGCGATATCATCATCGCAATAATATTAAGGCAAGGTTCCCCCCTTGCCTTTTTTTGTTACAGAGCTAAACCGAATTTACATGGCAGTTCAGGCAAAGCTCTGTTTCAATGAGCTATGACCCTATACACCAAGGACGTATACATGCCACATTTGAATTTTAAAAAAACCACGAAAACCTTAGTTGGCCTTTCATTCGGTTCATTATTTATGCTGGGCTGTGCCAGTACACTACCTTTAAAAGATGGCACACCCAGCCAAAAAGTTAGCGTTAATGCCGTAACACCTGCGGGTATTGGCGCGACCATTGGCACGATTCACTTGGAGGATAGTCAGTCAGGCTTAGTGCTTCATACACAACTGAGCCAATTGCCTGCTGGCCCACATGGTTTTCATATTCATGAAGTCGGATCATGTGCACCTGCCAGCAAAGATGGAAAAATGGGCGCTGCTTTAGCTGCAGGTAGCCATTTTAATCCGAATAAAGCCCCAAATCACGGTACGCCATTAACAGGCCACTTAGGTGACTTACCATTACTAAATGTACAAGCTGACGGTACAGCACAAGTGACGCTGGTTGCGCCACGTTTAAAACTGGCCGATGTACAAGGCCGTGCCATCATGATTCATGCTGGCGGTGACAACTACTCAGACTCACCAAAAGCATTGGGCGGTGGTGGTGATCGAATTGCATGTGGTGTGATTCAATAAACACACGAATAAATAGATCAAGCGATATGGCAATAACTGTGGATAAAATTGATTTTATCCGCAGTCAGCAATGACCTAAATAGCGCCCGCGATTCACGGCCTTATCCACGTGATTGCAACTGATTTCTTAAGGCGTAGCGTCTGCAATGCTCTAAGTAACCCGCCTCATGCTCGCTGATGAGTTCGACGATGCTACGCCACAACCAAAACGGCGCATCAATGGTTTTAGATTGAGCGCGCTTCAACTCTTTGATCCATGATTTACGTTCTACTTGTGTCATTTGCCTCACATGCGCCCGCCCAACCACAAAAGCCAAATAAAAGGCTAAATTTCGCGCTTCAAATTGATTGGTACCCTCAATTTCTAGCTTCAAATCCTGAGGCATGAGCTCTCGAATAAAGACCGAAGTATCTAAAAACTGAGATGCACGCATGCGACTGCCTAAATAAGGCGATAAATGCCGTGCGCCTTCGACGATCCGCTCAGCATTGTCTCTGGGCATAGAGGCTTCGGTATAGCGTGGCGCGAGAGCACGGGCCGCTTCTTTTAAATCCATCAGGCAAAGGTCACTGCCCTCACTGATGTGATGATGATTGGTATCCATCAGCACGATATAACGGAGCAATCCCAAAGAACTACAGCCTTTTACCCAATACGCCGCATCAAGCATGTGAATACGATCTACCTCACTGCGTTGCCCAATCATCATGACTAAGTCACTGACATGCTCCTGACGAAACAGCTGTTCGATTGCTTTATGTTCTTTTTTGAGCAAAGGCCAGAACTTAGACCCCAGCTCAATTTTGGGTTCTAATCCCTGCAAACGTTCTTTGGCTAAGCTTTTCCACGTACGTTTATAAGCCTGTTGCATAACACCATGTACAGCACGTGGCCGATTGACTAAATCTGTCGGCTGGCCTTCATTTTCCAGTGCATGCACATAACCTGCATACAGGGCTTCAACCATTTGCGCAGTGACTACGCCTGGCAAATCAGAACTGCGCAGTGCTGTTGCCAGTGATAATCCCAAACGGATCAAATCATTCACAGGATTGCCAATGACCGTTTGATCCAGATCTCGAATTTCAATTTCAATCTGTCCATCTACATTGGCCACTGGCCCAAGATTTCCTGTATGGCAGTCACCACAAATCCAAACTGCTGGCCCCTGCGGAATCGAGCTGATTTCAGCAGCTTTAAGCCAGTCATAGTATTTGGCAGTATTGCCTCGCACATAGGCATGAATAGAACGTGCCATTTTTAAATTACGCTTTTCTGTCAGCGCATCACTGCGTTGCCTCGGCTGACAAATATCACTTTTGATTATTTTTGGCATGATTTGTGTCTATTATTTTTGAGTCTTTACAAAATTCTGCATCTAATTCACTCTAAAATGCAGAGATGAATGAATGTTTTCTGTTGAGATTATGTTCTCAGCATTTTCCTGCGTGCTGGCAAGCGATATGCCGCTGAGAGCCATATAGGTAAAAATTGAACGTGAATCTTTCGCCATCATTACTACAAGGTTTTAAATCCAATGCACTGGCAATTTATTGCGTGCAAATTTGCATTGTGCTGAGTGGTTCTACGCTCGGACTGCATTTTCTTGGGTTAGAAACCCTGATTGTGCCTGTGACTCTGGGCGCAATTGCCACCGCACTGACAGACTTTGATGACCGACTCAGCATCAGGCTCCGTAATTTGGCCTATGTATGTATTTTATTTTTTAGCGTGAGCAGTATTTTAGATGCCTTGCATCCCTATCCCGTGCTGTTTGCCATATATTTGTCATCCTCCAGCGCCTGCCTCATTTTGATGGGAGCGCTCGGCCAGCGCTATGCTGCGATTTCTTTCGGCACAATTCTGCTATCCATTTACACCATGTTTGGCCTTGGTGAATACACACAGTGGTATTTTCAGCCCAGCGCTTTTGTTTTAGGTGCACTGTGGTATGGCGCGACCGCAATTGTGTTCTATCTGATTAAGCCGACACTGCCTGTACAAGATCAGTTGGCACGCTGTTTTCAGCAAATTGCCTCTATGCTACATGCGAAGTCACTGTTATTTGATCCAGATAATCGCGCCAATGTTGAAGAACTCTTATATGCCTTACCACTGCAAAATAGCGCTGTGGTGGATAGCTTAAACCGTACTAAGGCCTCGTTGCTCACACGGCTAAAAGCCTCACGTGCCAATCAAAAAACAATTTACTGGCTCAAACTGTACTTTTTGGCGCAAGATCTGCACGAACAGGTCAGCGCAAATTATCTGCATTATGAGCAGATTCACCTTAATTTTAGTCGCACAGATCTGATTTTCCGCATTCAAAAAAATATCCGCCTACAGGCAATCGCGTGTGAGGAACTGGCACAGTGTATTTTAAATAGTCAGGTCTATCAGCCCAACGCCAATGCCTCTATTGCACTACAGAATTTGCATAGCTCCATGCGTGACTGGATTCAGAACAATCCACACAACATTGAAGTGAAAAATCTACAATTGGTGCTGAATAATTTGGACAGCATGCAGGAGCGTTTTGCGCATTTAAATGATTTAAACAGCCCGCAGGAACATCTGCCGCATCAGCTAGATCAACTCAATTTATATGATGATGACATTCATGGCACCCGTGATTTATGGCTTAAGCTGAAGCAACATCTCACGCCACAATCGGCGCTGTTCCGCCACGCAGTGCGGATTGCCTTTGTTTTTGCAGTTGGCTACGGTATCTCACTCTTACCCTTTGCACGAAATGGCTACTGGATTTTACTGACCAGTTTATTTGTTTGCCAAATGCGTTACTTTGCCACCAAAAGTCGCTTAAAAATGCGCACGCTCGGCACTGTACTGGGTGTATTACTGGGTATTCCAGTGCTGTATTTTGTGCCGAGTACCGAAGGCCAATTATTGTTGGTGATTATTTTTGGGGTGTGCTTTTTCTATTTAAGTGCCAAAAAATATGCCATGGCGACGCTGATGGCGACCCTCATGGTACTGCTGATTTTTAATTTAAAAGGCGCAGGTTATGCCATTATTTTGCCAAGGATTATGGATACGATTTTAGGTTGTCTGATTGCTTGGTTTGCCGTCAGCTTTATTTGGCCAGACTGGGACTTTCGCAATATTTCCAACACCATCAAAAAAAGCACACAAGCCACGCTGCAGTATTTTAATGCTGTGCTAGATGAATATATCAGTGGCCGTAGCAACAGCATGACTTATCGCCATGCGCGACGCGATGCCCATAATGCGCAAACTGAGCTGGCCAGCATGATTTCCAGTTTAAGTACAGAACCAAACCCTGACCCTGAACTGATTCACTATGCTTTTCGCTATCTGGTGTATAGCCATAGCCAACTGAGTTATGTGTCTACTTTGGGTAGCCACCGCGAACAAGTTCAAGATGCACAAGTACTCGACCTACTACAGTGGTGTAAAACTGCACTCGCGGATTCCCTGCTACAACCCAATTTAGCGCTGGATGAAATTCAGCAGAAGCTTTTGGAAGTCAAACAACTGAATGCACAGGATAATTTATCCAGCCATTTACAACTGGTGCTCAAGCAAATCAGCCTATTGCTCGAAACCTTGCCAGAGCTACTGGCACTGAAAACAGAACTCCTCCGACGCGATATTAAATAGTCAAAGCGCATCTTATATAAAAGCATTGGCACACCAATAACCAAGCGCATAGCTTGGTTATTAGTATTTGATTTATATTAATTTTAATAAAATAATCTTTTGTTTTCCCCATCGCTTTTCAGTACACTCAAGGTTCATTCTCATTCTAGCCATGACCATGAATATTCAAACTTTACGCATTGTGGGTACTTTAGAAGGCCTATCCTTTTTACTTTTACTGTTTATTGCCATGCCCCTAAAGTACATGATGGGTAATCCAATTTTAGTCAAATACGTTGGTATGGGACACGGCGTTTTATTTGTTGTCTTTTTAGCGGTGCTGTTTATTGTTTGCGAAAAACAAAAGTGGTCGCTCAGTGTATTTTTAATGGGTTTAGTCGCATCAATCTTGCCATTTGGCCCTTTTGTATTTGATGCTAAATTAAAGAAATTAGCACAAGAAAAAACGTCAGTTTAATAGAACTACTCAGTTCAACGGCCGTACATTCAGGCAAGGCGATGCGATCAAGACCATTGATCTGCCCTGCCTGTAGTGGTTTTTGTTATGCCGATTAAAACTCGCCTGCCTCACGGCGTTCCTGCAAAATACGCATAAATGCACGGCGCGGGAAACTAAACCACAGTGCAATGAGTGCCAAACAAGAAAAACCATAGGCGCTAATATGAAATTGCTCATACAGCATGCGCGCCAGCTCAATCACAATAAAAAAGCCAAACATCATCAGTACAGACACAGCCGCTGCGACAGTTCCTTTGGATACCTCCGACGACATCAAAGCAAAACGATACAACACCGAAAAGCTCATGCCTTCACCAAAGCTCACCAAGGTCATGCCAATAATCACGCAGTAAATAAAATACTGAGGCAACATCACGCCCAGTACCACAATGGCAGTCCCCAACAACATTAACGGTAAACCAAACAATACTGTGCGCCCAAGGGCCAAGCGGTCAATAATATTTAACAGCACAATATTGCCTAAAATAAGCCCACCGAGCACAGGAAACTGTGCCAAACCATATTGCATACTGCTCAGGCCGAGCTCTTCAACCAACATCACTGGAGACAGTGCAATCCATAGCATTAAAGGCATTGCGACCATGGGCAAGCCCAAGGTCAGGCTTAAAAAGCGTTTATTTTTAAAGACCTGTTTAAAATCATCCACAATATAGCTTAAAGGCTGTTTGGGTATACTTTGCTTCGGTGCAGGCATTTTGGCTTTGAGGCCAAACCAACTTAAAAAGGCTAAAAATGCAATGCCAATAAAGCCCCAATGCCATGACACATGATCAATTAAAAATGCCCCAATTACAGGCCCAATTAAAGGTGCAAGCAAGGAAATATTGGCCATCAATGCCATGACTTTAATGGCGTCACGCTCTTCAAATGTTTCTTGAATGGCAGCATAGCCCACAGCTGAAATGACAGATAAACCAAAGCCTTGTAAAAAGCGAAGAGTTAAAAAGCTTTCGATATTCTGAGTAAGCAAAATGAGCAGGCAACAGATGGTAAAAAATGCCACACCACCCAACAGGACTTTTTTACGCCCTAAGCGGTCAGACAATGGCCCTAAAATTGCCGCAACACATGCACCACCCAACAAATAAAAGGACATAGATGAGGGTGCCCAAGCACTGCTTACGCCAAACTCTTTGGTAATGGCAAGCATCGCGGGCTGTACAAGGTCATTGCCGATATAAACTGAAAATTCAAATAAAACCAAAGCCAGCGGAAACATTAATGTTGCACGGCTCAGTTTTGTTACGGGTACATTTTGCATTGTTATCTACATATAAAGGTGCACACTGCATGGGGCGTGTCTTAATTTTGGGGAGAGACACTCCAGCCCAATGGCAGGCACTGTAATTCATTAAAATAAAAAGCTGTGCGAAATATGCTGTATTGCACCGTATTCACAAGGTGCTTATAAAAAGAGAAAGTGGTGTATTCAATAATAGAACTTAAAGTTGCATGGAGCATGCTTTAAGTTCTGTCAGTTTAGCAGTGTTTATTTAAATTGTATGCCGTGATTTTTTCAGCTTGATGACATTAACTGCCCTCTGCTGGGCTGTGTATAAATGTGCCATTTTTTAAATCTTCATAGCATTGTAGTATTTGTTCATAGCTGTTCATCACAAAGTAACCACGACCATAAATCGGCTCATTTAAAGGCGCAGCACTTAAATACAAAATTGCGCAGTCACGCTGTGCGGTTATTTCAACATGCTCACCTAAGCTGGACATCACCGCCATGTGATTGTCTTCCAGTTCATCAGCGCTTGCTGCAAATACTGCACGGCCTGAGCGCATATAGATGAGTGTGGTATCTCCCGCCTGTGCAGGTAGCTGTACGGTTTGGCCTTGTTTGATAAATACATCATAGACTTGCATAGGCGTATGGGTTTCTGCTGGCCCGACATGGCCTGCATATTCCCCTGCAATCACACGCACATAGCCTGCATCATCGGCAAATGCCGCTTTAGGAATGCTGTTATTCCTTAAGCTTTGGTAGCGTGGCGGGTTCATTTTGTCTTTGGCTGGCAAGTTGACCCACAGCTGGAGCATTTCAAATGGGCCGCCTGTTTTGGAAAATGCTTCGCTAAACACTTCTTTATGCTGTATGCCTGAGGCTACCGTCATCCACTGTACATCGCCTGTGTAAATCACGCCCCCACCGCCTGTGGTGTCGCGGTGTTCGAGTTCACCTTTAAACATGATGGTGACGGTTTCAAAACCGCGGTGCGGGTGTTCGTCTACACCTTTACGCAGTTGGGTGGGTTTGAGTGTGCCGGGGCCTAGGTGGTTGAGCAGTAAAAAAGGTGAAACGGTATTGCCCAGTTCGTAATGGGAAAAGACTGAGGTGACTGGGGAGAAGTCACCTACAGCAGATTGGGTTGTGGTGTTATGAATAAAGGCGAGGGTTTTCATTTTGTTGTATGCATTCTTTTTGATGCTTTGATCTTAGCCTATCAAGTACAGGGATTCGATAGGCTAAGTGGTTTTCAGTGTCGCAGTTTTAGGATGCTGATATTTTGGGTAAATCTACAGGCTCTATCCCATTAAGCTTTGCAATATCAGGATTCTCTTCAAATTTTAGCCAACCTTTTTTCATCCATAATTCAACTTTCTCTCTACCTAAAATGTGAATCAAATTACATAAATGATCGAAATATGCCTGCTTTCCAAATGAGA
Organism: Acinetobacter sp. SWAC5; assembly: GCF_003419885.1. Lineage (NCBI taxonomy): Bacteria > Pseudomonadati > Pseudomonadota > Gammaproteobacteria > Moraxellales > Moraxellaceae > Acinetobacter > Acinetobacter sp. SWAC5. The sequence goes on along the minus strand of NZ_QUWR01000011.1, from coordinate 17,174 downwards.
AAATAACAACTTCAAAATTTTTATATTTTTCAGAATTTATTGAAAAAATTTCCTTTATGTAATTTTCATCAGATACATCTAAAGAATGCCCCCATATGTATATGCATCCTTGCATTTCTTTAAGTTCTGTTCTCCATTGATGTAAAGCACGTTGATCACTCGATATTTGCTCAGGGCTTTTCCATGTATCTGTAATCATTGAATTGCTCCAAAAATCTATATTTTCCCTAGTGTCATTAATTTTAACTAAGTTTTCATATAAAAATTTATAATTTGTCTTTTTGAAAATTTTCTGATGATATTTGGTAAAACCATAAAAATTATATTTTTCTAAAATATTTACACTTAAATCAGACACACCTAAAACTATATTAGAACTTTCAATATTCCCATGTAAAAAATCAATTCTCTTAACATTATAAATTTTCTCTGGTGTCTTCGTATAATTAAATGAATATATTTTCAACAAGTTTCTATCATTAAATATTTCATTTTTTTTAATCTTATTTTGTAGATTCAAACACTCTAAAATACTTAAATAGTCCTTAAACAAAACAATAAACCGATCCAAATAAAGTTGCAAATCATTTACAACATATTGAAAATTAAACTCATTATAAGATTTAAAATTCGTTGTGTAAATTTCATTTAATTTATAGTGACATTCATTCCAATCATCTGTGCGTTGCACCTCATCCTTTTCACAATCACCCCATGGCATATCACTATCCTTCAGCGTTGTATAATAAAAATTTCCTTTTAAAATTTTTAGTATGCTTAATATATAACTTTCATTTTTCCTTAAAACAATATTATCTATTGAATATTCACTTTCTCTGTGATGTATTTCCAAACCAAACCAATCTGTCTTCTTTTGCAGGTTTTCAACTTGTTCAAAAAAATTAAAAACTACTTCTAATGCTTTTTTAATTTTAGTTTCAAAATCAATCCATGTTTTCACCTCTCTTACATGATCTGAAAAATACTGATACCACACATTATCTTTCAGTTGCTCTTTCAACACTTCAATTTGATCAAGTGAAATTTTAATTTCGTCTGTTTTATACATTGCCTTTGTATATCCAAAGAAATAATCTTCTTTTTCATACAGATTTCCAAAAAGATCATCAAACCCCATATCACCTTTAGTTTCATCCCACTTTTCTATTGCATCCATAGCAACCATAAAATGGTCGTACTTCGTTGGCAAATAATGCGACAAATCAAAGCCGTTCCCCACAATCAAAATATTCATTGTTCTTATAAAACCCCAATAAAAAAGCGCATCAACTGATACGCTTTTTATGAGGCACATTCGCCTAATTTTCAACCATAAATCAAAGATTTATTAAGGGCATTTCGCTGTTTGGAAAGCCTTGGTGTTTTTACCGCGATAGCATTGGAACTCTTTAGATGTACCTACTCTATTCCACTGCCCGTCTACATTTTTAAAACGGTACACCGTACGAACCGATTTTACAGAATCATCCATTAAACCCGTTTCAGTCACTTTCACTTCAGCGGCCGTTGGCGACTCCACACGGTTAAAGTACTGACGGATTTCAACCGTACTTAATTCCTTACGCAAATCATCACGCTCTTTTAACACCTGTGCCAATGGCGTATCCGAACCGCCAATATTCACTTTATTGGCAATTTTTTGTGTGGTCGCGCAACCCGTAAACATCAGCGCACATACTGCTGTAACTGTCATTAGACTTGTTTTCATCATTCTATCCCAATCAACAAACATCCATACAGTGCATGATGCCTTATTCTACCCGCTTACTCTATTTGGTAAATGTAAGCCTCGCTACTGCGCCAAGTTCAGTTTTAAATAATACAAGTGCAAGATACGCGAGTGTGGCAAGCATGCCACACGTTCCATAAAAAACGCATCCGAAGATGCGTTTTAAAATTCTTAATCTTTTAAATTAAAGATCAAACAATTTACCTGGGTTCATAATGCCTTGCGGGTCAAATACTTGCTTAAGCGCTTTCATGTATTCAATTTCTTCCGCTGAACGGGTGTAGTCTAAGTATGGCTTTTTGGTCATGCCTACACCGTGTTCTGCAGAAATTGAACCGTCGTATTTTTTCACAGTTTCAAATACGTACTTGTTCACCACTTGGCACTTACCAAAGAATTCATCTTTGCTTAAATTCTCAGGTTTTAAAATGTTCAAGTGCAAGTTGCCGTCACCAATATGACCGAACCAGCAGATTTCAAAGTCTGGGTAGTTTTCAGCAACAATTGCATCAATTTCTTTAATAAACGCAGGTACGTGTGTAATAAGTACTGAAATGTCGTTTTTGTACGGCGTAAATGGCGCAATTGACTCAGAAATGTCTTCACGTAAACGCCATAAGCTATGCACTTGGTCTAGGCTTTGGCTCATCACGCCATCATGTACCCAACCTTGTTCCATGCAGTGCTCAAAAATTTCCATCGCCTTGTCCATAATCGGCTCAAATGGCGCTTCAAATTCAAGAAGTACATAGAACGGGCATTCAGTTTCAAATGGACGCTGTACATGGCCGTTAGCAAGCACTTTCTGCATTGCCACTTCACCAAAGAACTCAAATGCAGTTAGGTCAATTTTTGCTTGGAAAGCATGAAGTACTGGCATAACTGCTTCAAAGTCAGGTACACCCAAGACCATCACTTGCAAGTCTTGCGGCTGGCGCTCAAGCTTAATTTCAGCTTCAGTCACTAAACCAAGCGTACCTTCACCACCAATGAATAAATGCTGCAGCGCATAACCCGTCGCGTTCTTGATCATGCCTTTGTTCAAGCGAAGGATGTCACCTTTACCTGTGACTACAGTCAGACCTAACACCCAGTTACGTGTCATGCCGTATTTAATTACTTTAATACCGCCAGCATTGGTACCAATGTTGCCGCCAATTTGGCTTGAACCCGCAGAAGCAAAGTCTACTGGATAGTACATGCCCTGTTCTTCGGCATAGTTCTGAAGTTGTTCAGTCACCACACCTGCTTGAACGCGAACCATGCGGTCAGCTGGGAAGAATTCTAAAATTTGGTTCATCTTGTCCATGCTGACCACGATTTCACCGTTGGCAGCCACAGCACCTGCTGATAAACCTGTACGACCGCCACTTGGCGTGATCGCAACATTAAATTGGTTCGCAAGTTTTACAATTGCTTGTACTTGCTCAGTCGTTGATGGAAAAACGATTACCGATGGATTTGGATCGAAGTGCTTAGTATGGTCACGTCCCCAATTTTCGAGACTATCTGCATCTGTTTTAATGCGATTTTCGCCAACAATAGCGGTCAATTGGGTCAATAACTCTGGGGTTAAAGCGACTGGAGCATTCATCGTTTTCAGACCTTGCAAGGATTAAACAAGTGGTGTTCGGTGCCTCGGTTTATTCGCTGTCTAGCAATTTTTAGCTGAATAAAACCTAGACACATTGTGAAGATTAAACCAACGATATGGCATTGGCGTTTTTCACGAAGCCATATTATAAGGCATTTTTAAACGGAAACCCGCAGAAATCAGCATTTTGTAAATGTCACTTTGTAAATTACACAGTTAATTAGACCTGCAACGACAATTAATGACAGCAAATTTGCCCAAATAGACGATTGTAGCGTCATAAAGGAAATGTATATAGCCCTAATTGCTATGCTATGATATGCGCACTAAATTTGGCCTTTGTAGCGGAGCCGTAATGAGCCAACATCTTTCTTTGCCTAAAGATAAAATTCGTTTCTTGTTGTTAGAAGGCGTTCACCAAAACGCGATCGACACATTAAATGCTGCCGGATACACAAATATTGATTACCGTAAAACAGCGCTTGAGGGTGATGCGCTGAAAGAAGCGATCAAAGATGCGCACTTCATTGGTATTCGTTCGCGTACACAACTTACTGAAGAAGTATTTGAAGCTGCGAACAAACTAATTGCTGTGGGTTGTTTCTGTATTGGTACAAACCAAGTGAACTTGAACGCTGCGATGGTTCGCGGTATTCCAGTATTTAACGCACCATACTCAAATACTCGTTCAGTGGCTGAACTTGTACTTGCTGAAGCGATTCTTCTTCTTCGCCGTGTACCTGAAAAATCTACAGATACACATGCAGGCGGTTGGAACAAATCTGCTGTAGGTTCGTTTGAAACTCGTGGTAAGACTCTAGGTATCGTTGGTTACGGTTCAATCGGTTCTCAACTTTCTGTGCTTGCAGAAAGCATGGGTATGAAAGTAATTTACTTCGACACAGTAACTAAATTACCGCTAGGTAATGCACGTCAAGTAGGTACTCTAGGCGAACTTCTTGCAAATGCAGACGTTGTATCTCTACACGTTCCTGATGTTCCGTCTACACGTAACTTCATGACCAAAGAACAATTTGCACAAATGAAAGAAGGTTCAATCTTCATCAATGCTGCACGTGGTACATGTGTTGTGATTGAAGACCTTGCTGATGCGCTTAAATCAGGCCACATCGCTGGTGCTGCAGTTGACGTATTCCCGAAAGAGCCTAAAGCAAACGGTGAAGAATTTGTTTCTCCACTACGCAACATTCCAAACGTAATTTTGACACCGCACGTAGGTGGTTCAACCATCGAAGCGCAAGCAAACATTGGTTTAGAAGTGGGTGAAAAATTCGTTGCTTACTCAGATAAAGGTATGACTTTATCTGCTGTGAACTTCCCAGAAATCGCACTTCCGTTGACTGAAGGCAAACACCGTTTGCTTCACATTCACAAAAACGTGCCTGGCGTGTTGTCTAAAATCAACAACTTGTTTGCAGAACACGGCATTAACATTTCTGGTCAGTCTTTAATGACTAAAGGCGATGTTGGTTACCTCGTAATGGATGTTGACGCAACTGCTTCTCAAGAAGCACTTGATACACTGCATGAAGTTGAAGGCACAATCCGCGTACGCGTATTGTTCTAATTCTACTGCGGTTTTAAAACCACAGCTTTCGAGCTGTGGTTTTTTATTTTTGTAACATTTAAAAATTAGGCTATTGTCTCTCTCCCGCTATTCGAGTGATCGAATCAAATTTAGTTTATGCCAAATTTTAAAATCAGCCCTACTGTGCAAGCCCCTCTGATCTTACTCATCGCGATGATCAGCATGCAAAGTAGTGGCTCATTTGCCAAATATCTTTTTGGGCAATTTCCCATTTTGACCGTATCCGCAATGCGTTTGTTGCTGGGTACTTTAATTTTGGCGCTTATTTTTAAAATCTGGCAGATCAATTTTCGACAGCTAAAATGGTCATCCATCCTCAGCTACGGTTTAGCTTTGGCAGGCATGAATATTCTATTTTACTTGTCGCTTGATCGTCTCCCGCTTGGCATTGCTGTCTCTTTTGAATTTATTGGTCCATTAAGTGTTGCACTGTTTGCAATACGTCGTAAGTTTGACCTGATCTGGGTTGGCCTTGCCATTTTAGGCCTCATTTTATTATTCCCTTTTGACCAAGCCGCACAAACCCTCGATCCAATTGGCATCGCACTTGCCTTAGGCGCAGGTGCATGTTGGGCTTTATATATTATTGCAGGCCAAAAACCTTCTGGCGTTTCAGGTAATCATACAGTTTGCCTTGGCATGTTTGTCGGCATGTGTATGCTAATGCCTATGGCCTTATTTGCAGGAATGCCCGCACATACCTTTGAACCCGTCAGCTTATTGTATTTTATAGGCTTGGCTGTATTGGCCAGTGCTTTGCCCTTTACATTAGAAATGATTGCGCTACGTAATTTAAGCGCCTTAAGTTTTGGCACGCTGATGAGTCTAGAACCTGCTGTTGCGGCTTTGTCTGGTTTTGTATTTTTGGGTGAGCATTTATTGTGGACACAATGGCTGGCGCTTGCTGTCATTATTAGCGCTTCCATTGGCTGTACCATCACAATGCAAAAACATAAAACAGCGCAAAACTAATCCAAAATTGCTGAATTCTAATTTTACCAATAAAAAACCGCGTTTGACTGAAAAGCAAAACGCGGTTCTAAACAACTCAGTTATAGCAACCTTAACTTGGTTCTACACAGAATGCGGTATCAGTTTCAACTGGATCATTACCACCATACAAAGCCACCATTAAAGTTGGCAATGCATCACGCTTAAACCCTTCTGCCCAGTTAGATCCACAATAGGTACCTTGTAGCATACGACCTTTCAAACTCAAGCTACTAATCATGCCTTCATCTAAGCCTGCAAAACCTGCATATTGGTTTGGTAAATGAATCAGCTTTTTCTCACCATACGGCACACTAAAATACAATTTATGCGTAGCTGCATTAAATTGATCCACATACACATTCATTTCAATTTCACATGGCTTACCCACCAAGAGTGGATTGCTTACATTCAATTTACCTGTGTTGTAATCATAACCAGACGTACATTGCACATAAAAACCAAGGCCTTGAGCAGCAGCCACAATTTCTTTGTCTTTTAAGGTAATTTTTACATCGGCTTTGCTATTTGAAACCGCTGCGCCCACATAACGTACCCACTGCCCAGCTTGTAAAGTAATGGCTGTTTTCGCTGACCATACTAATGAATCATTGCTTGATTTCAAGCCACTCATCACGCGTACACCTTCTTTAGGTGCATTAAACTCGATTGCTTGATAGCTTGTTCCCACTTTTGTAGTGAACTCACCACTACACTCTACGGCTGTACCATCTTCAAGCACACATTGTACTTTATTACTGGTTGCAGGAATGCCCAAATCAATCACCACGGTTTTATCATTTGGTAATTGTGAAGTCACTGAACCAATTAAAGTGCCTGTCGTATCTTTAGCTGACCAGTGAATTTGGCCTTCTGTTGGCATATTAATAATATCAACGCCATTTTCTGAAATAGACGTCGTTTTGGTCAAACCAGAACCATCTTTAAGTTCCACAAGCGCAGTAATATGACATGGCACATAGGTGCTTGCTGACTTACATTTCACATTGACTGAAGCTGGGTTTTCAAATTTAAAGTCCCAGTTCCATGTAGAGAAATGACTTACAGTTGCTTTTACTGCTAAGCCTGTCGCAGAAAGTGGCGATGCCACGACAGTACCCGGTGTACCTTCTTCAACCCATTTACCTTTAGTAATATCGAAGTACCACATTGGAATACTGGTACCCACCGTCATGGCTTGGTTATTCACACTATTCAATGGTAAATCCATTTGTATATCGGCACTTACACCCGTTTTAAGCTGTAATTTTTGCCCTGTGCTGTCGGTAAATGTTGCCGTTAGCATACCCGCACTAATTAATGTTGCAGGATTGCCTTTGGCATCAACTGCCACACCATTGGCTGGCATTGCATTTAAATCACTACTTTGAATATCCCAAGGCGTCAATTCAACCGTTACGGCGCCCGTTGCAGGCTGTCCATTTAGCAATACAAAAGCATTGGCAGGAATAGAAATTTGCGCATTCATAAAAGCAGATTGAATTACTTGTCCTTCTTCAATATTCGCAACAGTCATAGTCTGCTTAATCGGTAACAGATTCGCCGAAATCTGTGCAAGTTCATCTACTTTTACTTCTACAGACTGGCTAATAAATCCTGCTTTTTTAAAGCTGACCACAACCATTTTCGTGCTCTGTGGTAATTTCACTTTAAATTGGGCATTTCCAGAGGCATCGGTCGTAAAACTTTGACCATTGATACCAATTTCAGCACCAATCAATGCTGAACCTGTCGCAGTTTGTACCAATGCACTTACTGATTTTTCCACAATTACTTCATTGCCTGAGCCATCACCTGAGCCCGAGCCACAGCCCACCAAAGGCACAGCTAAAATACATGCGACCATCACCGCATGTGCGTGTTGTTTTAATTTCATTTATATTTCTCGGTTTTTATATAATTTCAAAAAGCAGCATATTATTGATATTATTTACATTATGTTCAATTAAACAATATTATTCACATGATATAACAAGCAAGTTCAAAGCCCATTGAGCCCACTTGCCAAATATATTTTTGCTATACTGCCCACACGTGTTCAGTCCAGTTCAGATGCAGAGTGGCTATGCCAAACGCACAACTTATTGCAGTCTTGTTCATGGTACTGTCCATGATCTCTTATCAAATTAGCGCATCTTTTGCGAAGCAATTGTTTCTGGTGCTCGATCCCCTGTCCGTCACTATTCTACGCTTGTGCTTTGCTTCTTTAATTGTCTGTTTCATGTTTCGCTCATGGCAAATTTTAAAGCGCTTATCTTTTTTAAAGTGGCATGATCTGCTGTGCTACAGCGCGGCCCTTTGCCTCATGAATGTCTTGTTTTATATGTCTTTGGGCAAGCTCCCACAAGGGATTGCTGTTGGACTCGAATTCATTGGCCCACTCGGTCTGGCACTGCTCTCTATTCAGCGACGTAGCGATTATATTTGGGTGCTCTTGGCCATGACAGGCATTGCATTGATGGTGCCTTGGGGCCAAACCTCAGGCAGTGACTTTTCAATCATTGGTGCTGCCTGCGCTTTGGGTGCTGGCTTATGTTGGGCCTTTTATATTTATTTTGGGCAAAAAGTTGTGCATCAAAATATCGGCATGCATGCTCTGACCATTGCCATCACCTTATCTGCACTTAGCCTACTGCCTATTGGCTTGTACCGTGATGCGCCTGCATTGCTAGAAACACAATACTGGGGTAAAGCGCTGGCAATTGCAGTTCTTGCGACAGCCATTCCTTATGCGCTGGATTTAAAAGCACTGAAAGTCCTCAGCAAGTTGAGTTACGGTACACTGTCTAGCTTATCTCCAGCCTTAGCTGCCTTAACTGGCCTGTTGTTACTTGGAGAAAAAATTGGAACATTGCAGTGGATCGCACTATTTTGCGTGATGATTGCTTCAGTCGGTGTAACCTTGCGCTCACAGCAAAAAGTGAACCCGTCGAGTTAAGCCTAATTCTCCATCGCAACAGTTTTCACTGATTCAAAAAAAGAGCGCATGCGCTCTTTTCATGTGTAGTCTTTTCAATCTTTATCCTGTCAGGCTGTCTTTATCTGCTTTTTTATATTTTTGATACTCAGCTAAATACTGCGTTGCCAAAGTCTCTTTTTGCTTGGCATCTAATATTTTACCCGCTTGTTGAAAGAAGCCATGCTCCTCTTCTTGCAAATGATGATGAACGGTTTCTGCCAGCTTTTTGGCAATCGTCAACCAGCCCGGATTGCTAAATTCAGTATCGGTCAACTGTTCGAGGAGTTCATCCATTTTATGATGTTCAGCCAGCGCATGGCGGCTAATGTTTAGCCCTGAATCCGTCATCATCAGTGGAATATATAAATAGCGATCTTCCCCTACTGCATGGGCAAATAATTCATTTTTTAAACGATCAAACAGTTCACGGCGTTCGGGTGTATCGCCTGACGTATGGAGTAACTGCTCTGCAAGTTCGCGTTGTTTTTCATGACTTTGGCGTAAAGCTTCAAATATATTCATTTTGCTAATGACCTCTGATGCTGGGCTATATGTTCAATCCAAATATATAAATGCAATTGTAGTGGGCATAAAAAAAAGCCAGCCCAATCAATTTCAGGCTAGCCTTTTTTCACACGCTAAATCAGTGCGCTTTTGTAAGCATTTTGTTTAGGCTTCACCCATGATCATTTGATAGCCCAAACGTACAATTAAAATACTCACCAATACCAAGAACAATATTCGAATAAAACCACTGCCATATTTCAGCGCAGCTTTTACCCCAACAATGGAACCCAAAATATTGGCCACAGCCATCATGCCCCCAACAGCAAATAACACATGCCCAGTGGGTGCAAAAAAGCTGAGCGCGGCTAAATTGGTGGTTAAATTGGCAATTTTAGACAGCGCCGATGCATGCAAAAAGTCAGCTTTTAAATAACGAATAAAAAAGAAGATGAAGAAACTGCCCGTACCCGGCCCAAAAATCCCGTCATAAAAGCCAATGGCTAAGCTACCAACTGCAGCCAATAGTAATATTTTTGGTGTTAATTCTTGGCGAACATGGACTTGGCCAAATTGCTTTTTACAAAATGTATAAATCGCAATAATGATCAGCATGAAAAGTACAAACGGACGCAGGACTTCTTTAGGCACCATCGATACACAGGCCGCACCTGCAAACGATGCGACAAAAGCACAACTGGCGATTACTGCGAGTAATTTCCAACGTAGCTTCACTTGACGTAAAAACGTCACTGATGCCGAAGCTGTACCAAAAATAGATGAAAGCTTATTGGTACCAAAAACTGTCGCAGGTGACAGCTGTGGCATCGCATTCATAATAGCTGGAATTTGAATTAAGCCACCCCCACCGACTGCCGCATCGATTGCGCCTGCAAAGAACGCAAAAAACAGCAGCGTCAGGATGATTTCAATGTCCACAAGATTGACCTTTTATTAAAACAAATGGGAGAACTACAAATTTAAAACGCGTTTAGGAACCAAACGTTTTTGCGCGGTAATTTCAGCCAAGCCTAAACATTTTTCACCATCAAACACCAAAGCTTCTGCCACAGCCTCATGCTCAATATTACTTTCCATGCCACGACTGAAATATTCTGTACGACCTTCTGGTACTTGGACTTGAACTAAGTGTGATACAGGTGCATGTGCAGGCAATAACAAGGCCTCACGCTCTTCCTCAGTCAAACTTTCCAAATACTCAATGGTATAGCTTGGAATCAGCTCGAAGGGACCAGTTTTAATCCGATGTAAATAGGTTAAATGCCCGTATGTGCCTAAAGCTTTTGCAATATCTTCACCCAAGACACGAATATAGGTTCCTTTTGAGCATGTCACATCTAAAGTAATACTATTCTCTGTATATGACAGTAATACGATCGCTTCAATATGTATTGGACGTGCTTCACGCTCAATCTCAATTCCTTGACGTGCCAATTCATACAAAGGACGGCCTTCCTTTTTTAAAGCCGAATACATCGGTGGGACTTGTTGAATATCCTCCTGAAACAAAGCCAAGGCAGCCAAAATTTTCGCTTCAGTCAGTTCAGGGACGGATTGCTCTAACAATACCTCACCTTCAACATCACCTGTGGTGGTGCTATGACCTAAAAATACAGTGGTTTGATAGCGTTTTACTGAGTCTAATAAATAATGTGAAAACTTGGTGGCCTCTCCTAAACAAATCGGCAATAGACCTGAAGCTAAAGGATCAAGCGCACCTGTATGACCGCCTTTATGCGCACGGAACAACCAGCGAACACGTTGCAAAGCGCCATTCGAACTAATACCAAGTGGCTTATTTAGAAGGAATACGCCACTAATCGCACGGCGCTGAATTTTAGGAGAAGATGCTTTCATAATCACACTAAGCGAGGGAAATCCTGCGCAATGTTAACCCAATATTTACAACATTTCTGTGATTTTGTACGACTTTTATGGCATATTCTGAGCAACCAAAATGATTCTAAAACAAATACAATAGGAATAAGGTGCATTAGGATATGCAAAAAAATAAGTTATGGTTGATTGTCGTTGCTGTCATTATTGCCATCGTTGCTTTAATTTTCTGGCTTTCGCCGAACACTTCTACATCAGATGCAAGTCAACAAAATCAAGATGTCGCACTAAACCCAAATAGTGAAGCCAACACGGTATCGGCAAGCGATGCCAGTGCAGGCCCAGGCTTTATGAGTAAAAGCCAACAAGATACGCAAATTAACTGCCAGATGACCATGGACAGTTCTAACCGATTAATTGTGAATGAACAAACCCGTAACTGTTTTGAATATTTCATTACCCAATACGGCGAAAAAAGTTTGGATCAAATCAAAAAAGATTTCCAAGCTTATATGCAAAAGACCCATAAAGAACCTGCCCTTTCACAAATTTTAGATTTGTGGAAACGCTATATGGACTACCGCGAAGCGCTTGGTCAGTTACAAGCACCTAATATTGATCCAAATGATCCGAAATACTACCGTGCTATTTTTAGCAGTACCCAAAACCTGCGTAAGCAGCACTTTTCAGATTATGAAATTGAGGGTTTATTTGGTACTGAAAATACTTATCACCTGTACACCCTAAACCGCTTAGATGTCATTCATGATAAAAAACTCAGTGAAACTGAAAAAGCCAAAAAACTGAAAGATTTATTTGATGAACTTCCTGAAGACTGGAAAGAGAACCTCGAGCAAATTAATAAGCTAGAAGACTTAAGAAAACTGACTGCAGACATTAAAGCGCGGGGTGGTTCAGCAGAGGAAATCCGCAATATGCGCTTAAACTTAGTTGGCCCTGAAGCGACTCAGCGTTTAGAAACACTCGATACCCTGCGTACCGATTGGAAAAACAATGTGAATGGTTACTTGGCAGAACGCGACAATATTATGAAAAGTGGCATGAGCGACAGCGCCAAACAACAAGCCGTTCAACAATTGCGTAGTCAACACTTCCAAAGCAAAGAAGACCAACTTCGTTTAAACACCTTCGAAACCCTACATGACCAAGGTGAAAAACTCCCATTTAGTGACTAAGCTTTTGCTTGTATCACCCATTAAAGCCCTGTGGTCTTCAACACAGGGCTTTTTTTAGTTTTAAAAACCATTTTAACGACAATAAAATTTACTTATTCTGCTTTAGCAATAAACCACCTATACATTGATGAAATAACATTCACTGTAATGTTTATTTTCAGTATGTTTTTTAAGCAAAAATTATGACTATAAATGTCATTCACAGACATATCATGTCCCAAAATGACATGGTTTAAACAAATCAGCATGGAAAAATAACTGGGCATTAACATGTGTTCAATCAGCACCCGTTTGGTTTTTCCTCAAGCCCATTTGAATGATTCAAATTTGATGAAAACAGGCGTGCTGTGATTTATAAAAATAGCGATAACAACAACACAGACAAAGGAACGTGTATGCGATCTTTCAAAACAATGGCCAAGATGGCCTCTCTAGCAACATTAGCAACTTTCACAATGGGTATAACTGCAACTACACAAGCAGCGCCAAGTGTTTTACAAGTTAAAGAAACGGCAAAGTCTGACTATGCTAAAACCAAATACCCTATTCTTATGGTACATGGTTGGTTAGGTTGGTCACGTATTGGCAATGAAAGCTTTAACATGGACTATTGGTACCAAATCCTTCCAGATATGGCACGTAATGGTTCAACTGTATTTGCAGCACAATTATCACCAGCCAACACAACGGCATACCGTGGTGAACAACTGATTACTCAAGTTGAAGATGTGATGGCAATTACGGGTAAAAATAAAGTGAACTTGATTGGTCACTCACACGGTGGTCCAACAGTACTTTATGTCTCTTCTACGCGCCCACAGTATATTGCCTCAATTACAGGTGTTGCAGGTACTTACCACGGTTCTAAAGTGGCGGATGACATTCAAAATAATAAGCTGAGCCGTACTGCATTCAATATTTTAGGTGACTATATTGTCGGCCCATTGATTGCACTGGCACAATTGAAGCCCGAGTTGGGCATTGATTTTGATGCATCAATGAAATCATTAACTCAAACTGAATCTGCAAATTTCAATGCAACAGTTGCAAAATCAGCTGTAAATGATGGTGTATTGTCTGCAACTGAGAACTGTAATAAATCTTTGAGTAATGTAGACCGTAAAGGCATTTACTACTACTCATGGACAGGCGTTGCACAAACCACCAACCTACTTGATTTAGACACAATCCTTATGCAGTTAGGGCCATTGTCTTATGGCAACAAAGACAACGACGGTATGGTGTCACGTTGTAGCACGTACATGGGTAAAGTCATTAACGACAGCTACAAACTGAACCATACAGACCTCGCAAACATGTTATTTGGTTTAACTGGTGTCTTTGCTCAAGACCCTGTTGCATTGTATCGTCAACATGCAAACCGCTTAAAACTTCAAGGTTTATAAGCATGACAATCAGGCCCCTGAAATAATTCAGGGGCTTTTTTTTGCCCGTTTTTTAAGTTGTCAAACTTTGTTACAACTCTCTCAAACGACCATCCAGCATTGTTTGCAAATCATTGTTACGACTGCTTTTATATTCATGACAAATTGAATTGTCAGATTTATAAAACTAAAAAACCATGCAGGATGATCACAATATGAAATTTAAAATTTTATCCGCGAGTCTCATTTCTTTACTTTGCATCAACAGTGCAATGGCGACTCAGGCCACTCAAGTGACTGAAAGTAAAGTCAGCTCTAGCTATGCCAAAACAAAATATCCTATTGTTTTTAACCATGGGATGGGCGGTTTTATTAGTATTGGTACTGACACTTTAGGAATGGATTATTTCTATCAAATTTTGCCTGATTTAGCGCGTAATGGTGCCAATGTCTGGGCAACACGTGTATCCCCTTTTAACTCGACGGAAGTTCGCGGTGAACAGCTCTTACAGCAAGTCCTTGAAATTCGTGCTTTAACTGGTGCATCAAAAGTCAATTTGCTCGGCCATTCACACGGTGGCCCAACAATTCGCTATGTCGCTGGGGTACGTCCTGACGTCGTGGCATCACTGACCAGTATTGCTGGCCCACATCAGGGCTCTCCAGTGGCGGACCTTATTTTAAAAGCAGAAGGTACTCCAATTGAAGGGCCATTGGTTGGCGCAGTGAATTTTGTTTCCAAAGCCATTACTTGGGCACAAGGTTTAGACCCAAATAGCTATCCACATGATGCTTTAGCTGGAGGAAGTAGTTTAACCTTAGCAGGCTCAGCCAAATTTAATGCCCAATTCCCGCTTGGCCTACCTAAAACTGCATGTGGTGATGGTAATAGTGTAGAAAAAGGCATCTACAACTATTCATTTACAGGTGTAGGTCAAGTCACCAATGTTTTAGATTTAGACTCTGCACTCAAAGTTACTGCATTGCTCATTGATGGCGGAAAAGACAATGATGGCTTAGTGTCTAAATGTAGCGCAAAGTTTGGTAAAACCATTCGTGATAATTACAATTGGAACCATCTAGATGAAGTTAACCAAGTACTCGGCTTAAAAGCTTTATTCGCACCAGATCCTGTTGATGTTTATCGCCAACATGCCAACCGCTTAAAACTTCAGGGTTTATAAAGACTTATATTTTAAGCAATCCGCAAGCCCAACCCCCATGTTGGGCTTCTTTATTTTATTTACATTTCACTTTTGCATTCTGTCGACTAGATCACATTATTAATTGTTTTTCAGCCTATACTGTTTTTGACATGATGTATTGTCAACACGCCATAAGCACCATGCTTACTGAGTGTGTAACAACATCCTCTGTCAGATCAAAACAAAAATAAAGGATGTGACATGAACCAGAAAATCAAAGGAAGTCTGCTATGCCTTACTTTATGCACTAGTATTGCATATAGCCCAACCTATGCAGCTTCAGCTACGCAACAAACCCGCGCTAAAACCCAGATCAGCAACTATGCTCAAACCAAATATCCAATGGTCTTTGCACATGGTTTATTTGGTTTCGGTAGTGTTATTGGCGTCGACTATTTCTATCAAATTTTACCCGACCTTGCGCGTAATGGTGGCAATGTCTGGTCTACATCTGTTTCACCCATGAATTCAAGCGAGATCCGTGGGGAACAATTACTCCAGCAGGTTGATGAAATTATTGCTCTAACAGGCCAGCCCAAAGTGAACTTAATTGGTCACTCACATGGAGGGCAATCCATACGCTATGTTGCAGGCGTTGCACCCAATAAAGTTGCCTCACTGACCACCATTGCCTCCCCCAATCAAGGCGCCAAAATTGCAGATCTGGTGTTAAATATTGAAAACACGCCATTAGAATATCCAGTCCGTGCCGTGTTCGATAGTTTAGTCTCGCCTGTGATTACATTTGCACAAGGTCTTAACCCAACTGAATTCCCCCATGACTCAAAAGCCGCCCTCAAAAGCTTAAGTATTGCTGGCTCAGCCGCCTTTAATCAACGCTTCCCTGCTGGTGTTCCTACAGCATATTGTGCTGAAGGCGCATACAGCACAGCTGGCATTTATAATTACTCCTTTATGGGAAATAACGCACTCAATACCGTATTAGACCCATCCGATTATATTGCCGCGGCAGCTTCACTGTTAATTAATAACGGTGGCGACAATGATGGTGTCGTAGCACGCTGTGATGCACGCTTTGGTAAAGTGATCCGAGATACCTATAAATGGAATCATTTTGACGAAATCAACCACGTGTTGGGCTTAAAGAGTATTTTCGCACCGAGCGCAGTCGATATTTACCGTCAACATGCCAATCGCTTAAAACTGCAAGGTTTATAACAAGAATGGGGGCAATGTCGTGGCTAACATATTTAAACAAATAGCTCAGCCACACATATAATTTTTGCACCCCTATCCATGCAGCAAAAATTCAGCCCCGCCTACCACCCAACTGAACGCATCATTGAAAACAAAAAAAGTTTAAAAAGGAATCCGTCCATGAATGGAAAAATAGTCTGTACCCTTCTCTTGAGTTGCTTAAGTTTAAATGCTGCACATGCAGCTGCAGGCATACAACAAGCTCCGCCCACAACAAAAATTGATCATTATGCAGAAACCAAATATCCGATTTTGCTGGTACATGGTATGTTCGGCTTTAACCGCTTAGGCGGTGCAACTTTTGGGCTCGATTATTGGTATCAAGTCTTACCAGACCTCGCACGTCACAATGCCACAATTTATGCCTCTCAAATATCACCACTCGAGTCGATCGAAGTTCGTGGTGAACAACTCTTAGACCAAGTGGAAGAGGTTATTGCCATTACAGGAAAACCTAAAGTGAACTTAATCGGTCACAGTCATGGTGGCCCAACTGCACGTTATATTGCAGGTGTACGACCTGATTTAGTGGCTTCCGTGACCTCCATTGCAGGAACTAATAATGGCTCACCTGTAGCAGATTTAGTGCAAAGTGTCCCTATTCTAAATGGGACTTTAGGCATTGTAATGGATGCACTCATGACACCTATAATTAATTGGGCACAGCAGTCAAACTTACCTTCTAATTTTAAAGCTTCAATTTATAGTATGGCTAAACAAGGTGTCGCTGAATTTAATGCCAAGTTTCCACTGGGCATGCTGCTATTCACCAATTAAAATGTCTATGCGATAAACCATTTAAAATGTCCTGTTTTTAACTGCAAGAGTCAAGAACAGGATTTAAATATCTTTGTTCAATAACAGCTTTCTGAGCTTTACGACTCGG
>NZ_QUWR01000010.1:0-137459 GCF_003419885.1 Acinetobacter sp. SWAC5 | reverse complement strand
TCCTCGATTTATTAATGCTCGATTATAAGAAGACCAATTGGTGGTACGATAAATTTTAGGTGCAGGCTTGTTCATTTGGAAATTATATTGTGGAATAAGCCCTTAACGATAGGTTTGTGCAACAAAGCCTGGATTAACTAATAATTTTATATTTGCAGATGAAGAAAGCTACACACTAGCCTTAGAAGATCATGGATTAAAACCTAGTGCTGGAAAAGTAGTTGGTGTAGCCATGCATCATATCAACACTGATGATGGAGTTAAACATTACTTATTTTATAACGTAAGTAAAATTGTAGGACTCGTATTTTTAGATAAAAATATTAATGATTTATTTGATATTAATGAAAAAGAAAGATTAGTGCAGTTAGAGCATGCATGGAATATTTCTGTTCATGAGTTAGGACACGTTCATTTTAACAATCGACTCTTAGCTTTAAATTCTAAGGTTGTTTTAGAAAAGGATTTTGACACACGCAATCTATATACTCGATTTCATCATGCAACCCAAAAAGCATGCATAAATGAATATCTTGCCTGTCTATATGCATCCTCCTCAATTAGCATTAACCAGCCCGAAACTTATAGATCACTTCAAGATAACGTATTAATCCATTTTAACGATTGTCCAAATGAAGTAGAAAATGCATTCAAAAAATTCTATCAAACTGGTAATTATGCTGTTTTGATGAATAAAATTTATATGCCTATCACAGTTTTATTAAAATCATGTTCCTATTTTCTTGGTCATATTCATGGATTAAATCAAAACTTTACAGGAACTGATTTATACCGCAATCTACAAGATACTTGGTTTATTGACCATATTCTTCAACTCGAAGAAATCTTATCCGATGCATACGATAAAATACGAAATGATGTATTTGAAGATTCTGATTTAAATAGAATTTCTCGATTACTAGATGATATTGCTAATCTATTTGGAATAAATGCTGCTCCTACACAAGATCAAGATGATGTATACGTAACAATTATTGGTTGATTGAAACGCATTTTGCTAGTTTTCATACCAAAAAAACAACTTAAAGAGATTTCAAATATGGCTAAAAAATTACAAGAACTTTTAGATGCTCGTAGCTCTGAAAGTCGAAATCGAATTTTGGAAGATGTAAAAATAATTTTGAATGATTGTCTTTCGGAAGATGTGTATTTAACAGAACTAGTAGAAGAAGCTAAAAGTGAAAAAGCTGGAAAAATCACTTTAGACGATCTGCAAGATTAAGTTCACAAAAACCACGCTAAAAAGTTAAATAAGCTAAATCTGCAAATTGCAGAACAGTTTATTCGTAAGCTCGAAACCATTTTAGACAGTCCTAGAATACCCAAGTACAAACTCAGATCGGCAGGCTACCGCTTAGTGTTTCAATTGATTGAAGATCGTATCGAAGTCTTAACTTTACTAAGTTCGTCACTATGAATTTCATACATGAAATACCATTAAAATAAATCATTTCATTCATAGAGCGCTATCCATTACGCTAAATACAACTTCTGTATTTCCCGTTACAAGCTCAAGGCATGGATAGAACAATATGAGCCAACTTAATTTCGCGATCGTCGATCCGCATATTCACCAATGGGACCCATATACCACACCGCATACAGCAGGACGCCTCGTAAAGCTATTGGGTAAACACCCCAAACTTATGCATGCCTTGATTCATGCGGTAAAGCCTAAACCTTTATTAGAAACCGTCGGCCACCCAGAACATATATTAAAACCGTATTTACCGCAGGATTATAAAAAAGATTGCGGGAACTATACGGTGGAAGCTGTGGCACATATAGAAGCCAGTTGGCATCATCACAAAGGATTTGGTGTGGTGGAAGAAACTAAGTGGATCAAACAGCTGCCATTCCATACACAACAGTTAAAACTTGGCGCTATCGTTGCCACGGCCGATCCGCGCGACCGTAAATTTAAAAAAATCTTAGAGGCGCATCAGCAGGCCAGTCCGTTATTTCGCGGTATTCGAAAAATGGCATCCTGGCACCCCGATGCTGGAATTCACCGCTGGTGTGATCAGTCGAATTTATATACGCAAAAATCATTCTTAAAAGGCTTTGAACATCTGGCGGACTTGAAGCTCAGTTTTGATGCATGGGGCTATGCAAACCAAATAAATGATATCAAAAGCTTAGCGCAAAATTTCCCCAATACACCGATCATGCTCGACCACTTGGCTACACCTGTAGGGCTGTTTGGAAAAGTCGGGAAATCCACGGGATACAAACCTTCACAGCGGAAGGCTATTTTTCAGCAATGGAAAGATGACATCAGCCATTTGGCAGAGCAGAAAAATGTACATGCCAAAATTTCAGGCTTAATGATGCCAGTGCTAGGTCATGGTTATTTTCGGGCTAAGCGGACAGCAACTGTCAATGAAATGGTCGAGCTATTAAGTCCTATGATTGAACATGCTGTGGCAGTGTTTGGTACATATCGGATTGTATATGCATCAAATTATCCCATGGATAAACCCAATGCCAAACTGACCGATTTGATAAAAGCATATATACACATGCTGTCGCCTTATGGGGCAGAAAATTTGCAAAAAATGATGCGGGATAATGCCATCGCATTTTATAAGATGGATTTAAAAAAGACTTAAATACATATGGTTAATGGTGAATATAGAAATGAAAAATTTTAAAGATAAAGTTGCAGCCATTACGGGTGCAGGCTCTGGCATTGGGCAGCAATTGGCATTGCAGCTGGCTGCGCAAGGCTGTCATTTAGCTTTGTCAGATATGAATGAACAAGGCTTGGCAGAAACTTTAGCCTTACTTAAGCAATATCCAGTTGAAGTCAGCTTGTCACGTGTAGATGTGGCCAATAAAGATCAGGTTTATACATGGGCTGAAGAAAGCTTTCTGCATTTTGGACGTATCAATTTGATATTTAACAATGCAGGCGTTGCTTTGGCCAGCAGTGTAGAAGGTATGACTTACGATGAAATGGAGTGGATCTTTAATATCAACTTTTGGGGCGTGGTATTTGGCACCAAAGCCTTTTTACCGTATTTAAAACAAAGCGGTGAAGGGCATATCATCAATACTTCAAGCCTTTTTGGCCTTACGGCGCAGCCAACACAGAGCGCATACAATGCAACAAAATTTGCGGTTCGCGGTTTTACCGAAGCGCTGCGACAAGAGCTGGATATTGAAGCGTGTAATGTGAGTGCAACCTGTGTGCATCCGGGCGGTATCCGCACCAATATCGCCAACAATGCTAAAATGAGTGACAGCATCCGTTCACTAGGCTTAAACCCTGAAAAGGCCAGCCGTTCATTTAATAAAGTTTTAAAAACACCGCCAGAAGACGCTGCCAAAGTGATTTTAAAAGCGGTTCAGCACAATCAGGCGCGTGTATTAATTGGCAATGATGCAAAAATATTAGATTTAATTCAGCGCATTACGCCTACACGCTATGCGCAGGCCATGAATTATTTAACCCGCAAAAAAACCAAGCGCAAATAGCAATTCAATTTAAGATCAAAGAATATGATTAGACTGCTTTGAAAGCGGTCTTTTTTCTTCATTTATTTAAAGGAATCAAATCCTATTTTAAAAAATAATAGCACTGGAAAATAATCGTATATTGAAAGACTTAGAGTTAAATATTATTCATTAATTTATAATTTTAGCTTAAAGATTGAACTTTATAACTTAGTGGGATGTGAGCTTAGGATGCTCATATTATAGTTGGAGATGGTCTCTATGTTCTTGCCCCCAAACAGCCATTTGCACCATTAATTTTTCAAGCTTACGACCCGATTCCGTTAAATCATACATTGCCGTCATTCGGCCTGATTCAGGGTCAATACTTTCAATTTTATGTATTACATTATTTAGTTCTAATTCTTTCAGTTCTTTCGAAATCATCCTTGGCGTGATGCCTTGTAGTAGGCGTTCAATTTCATTAAAACGTCGTGGTTGCTTAATCATAGTCGCTACAATAGCCAGTTTCCATTTACCATTGATCACATTCATGGCATTTTTCAGCGCCACAATAAACTTCACATTACATTGATCGGCTTCGCTCAAGGTATCCGCATCTTTGGTCATAAAATCACTCATAAACAAATCCTATCTTGCGCTCAATCTAAGAGGATTTCCCATAATAATCACTATACAACAGTATAGTGAACTTAAATTTTGCCTGCCGTATAACTTTATACAACGAAACAAGAAATATAGGACAGCAGATGATTTTAGTCACAGGTGCCACAGGAAACTTAGCACAAAGCGCCGTTAAACAATTACAGCAACATTTACCTTTAAATGAATTTTCTGTTTTGGCCAGAAGCCAAAACAAGGCACAGCAATATTTGAATCAAGGGATGAAAGTGATCTATGGCGATTTTGATCAGCCACAAACTTTAGAGGAAGCTTTTCGAGGCATAAAAAAACTGTTGCTGATTTCAACAATGGAGCAAAACCGATTTGAACAGCATAAAAATGTTATTGATGCTGCAAAAAAAGCAGGCGTAAAACACATATTTTATACCAGCTTGGCAATTCAAAATATTGAAACTTCTGCGGTTAAAGATTTGATGATTAGTCATTTTCAAACCGAGGACTATCTTAAAGCGAGCGGTTTGAAATACACCATTTTACGTAACAGCATGTACGCAGAAGCCATTCCGCAAATTATTGGTGAACAGGCGATTGCAACAGGTTTAGCTTTGGCAGGCGGAGCAGGCAAAGTGCCTTATGCATTACGTGCAGAATTTGGTGAAGTTGCTGCAAATGCATTAATGCAGGATGGGCATGAAAATAAAATCTACTCGCTGGTGGGTAGTCGTACGTACAGCTATCAGGATATTGCAGATTTGCTGTCAGAAATTTCAAAGCAAAAAGTGAATTATCAAAATTTAGATGATGCTAGTTATCGAGATATGTTGCATAGCATCGGTTTTCCAGACTTTATAGTTTATTTAACGCATGGCACGGTTGCAGACATTCAACAGCATCAATACGAAGTTCACCGCACAGATTTAGAAAAGCTACTTGGACGTAAAACACAAGCACTCACAGATTATTTAACTACCGTTTATACAACAAATTCGTAATTTTTTTAACTTTATAGGAATACAACAATGAAGCTTTTAGAAGCACTCAACTGGCGTTATGCAACCAAGCAAATGACGGGTGAAAAGCTCGATCAAGCCGATGTTGATTTAATATTAGAAGCTGCACGTTTAGCGCCAACTTCTGCTGGTTTACAGCCATATCATATTATTTCAATTAGCAATCAAGCACTGAAAGAGCAAATTTCACCTGTTGCGTTGAATCAACCGCAAATTACTCAGTCTTCACATCTATTGGTCTTTACTGCATGGGATAGCATTCCAGATGAACGAATTGACGAGCGTTATAATTCAATGAATACAGAGCGCAACTTACCGCTTGATACCACAATGGATGTGGTGCAAAACCTAAAAAATCTATTTGCTGGTTTTACTGAGGAGCAGCAATATCACCATACTGCAAAGCAAGCACATATTGGCTTTGGTGTGGCCATTGCAGCGGCTGCTGAATTGGGTATTGATGCAACGCCTATGGAGGGCTTTGATAAAGAAGGTTTAGATGAGTTACTAGGCTTAAAAGAAAAAGGACTTAAATCTGTTGTGCTATTGGCTTTAGGGCGCCGTAATCCTGAAAAAGACTGGTTACTCGGTTTGAAAAAATTCCGCATATCGCGTGATGAGTTTGTAACGGATATTCATTAAGTACAGTGGTAATAACAAAGCCCCATAGTGGGGCTTTGTTATTTGCTTCATTCATTTCTGCATTTGCCAAATATTGCTAAATACATATTTGTTAAATGTGGTAGCAACTTGTGACTGTCGCCTAAGCCTGATTTTTAAGTGTCATATTGAGCAGTTTATGATGAATAAACCGCAATTTATCCAATACCGGATTTGACAGCGTAAACGGATATGCATCATCTAAGCCCATGCTGCGGTTTAATGCATTTAAATTAAAAGTTAATGTCATCCAATGTTGTAGCAAAAGGTCAAAATCCTGCGCGCCAATTGGATTTTCTTTAAGTTCTAAATTGTTTAAATCTGATTTATTGGTTTTAACCACTAAGCCAGCATAGTAGGCTGTTTCTAAAGTATCCATCATGTGTAAATAATGTGCCCAAGTTTCTGCCCAATCTTCCCATGGATGCGTACTGGCATAAGAGCTTACATAAAAATCGGCCCAGTTTTGTGGTGCACCATCGTTATAATGGCGTTTAAGCGCTTCGTTGTAGTCTTGGCGTTCATCACCAAATAGTTCACGGAATTCGTCAATTAACTCTGGGTGTAAATGTTGCATTAAGTCAAAATAATAATGACCACTTTCATGGCGAAAATGCCCCAGAAGCGTACGGTAGTTTTCACCCATTTTGACCCGTGTTGTTTCACGGTAAATCACATCTGCTTCACTCGCATTGAGTGTAATCACACCTTGAGCGTGTCCGGTCATCACCGGAAAATCTGCTTGTGGCATCAAAAAATCAAATCTGAGACCAAAGCGATCGTTATCGGATCGTTTAGCGCGAGGCATGATATTTAAACGTTGCATTAAATATAAAAAACGGCGTTTGGCATGTTCTAGACGTGCCCAATAGACAAGATGATCTGGATTGTCTAAGGAGGGAATGGTATGTGTCAGCAGGCAAGATTCACAGTAAATTTCACTACTTTCGGCAGGAATAACCCAGTTACAGACTTGATGGTGCTGATAGTTATAGCAAGGTTTGAAGCGTTTACCTGCAATAGACGGATTAAGTGCAAGCCAAAGTGTGTCGCTGTGCTTCGTAAAACCACACATTTCTTTTTCTGAGGCACTATAACCTAAGGTTGTTTTGCAATTTACGCAGTGTGAGTTGGCAAAGAACACCTGATTGCCACAAGTAGTACATGCAAAATACTTCATAAATAACTGCCGTCCTCATGATATGACCTAAAGCGAAGTACAAGCGATCTACGTGATATTTTTACATAATCAAAAGTGTACGACAGCAGTATTTTGTCAGCTTAGCGTGAACAGCAAGCTAAAAAATTGACGGGATTTACTCTAGCTGTATTCCGATACTATTTACTTGCCTGAAATCATGCACAGCTTTGGCAGTATGCACAGCAAAAATGTTAACTAAGCCCTAAGTTTGCGCATACGCATTAAAACTGCGCAATTATTCATCAATTAAAGACAAAAAACAGCCATTACAAGAATAAAAAACTTGGCATGTATTCTGCATTTAATCGGGTATTACGAAAAATAATTTTGGTAATACCAAAAGGAGCAGCGCATGAAAAATACGTATCTACGCTTAATGATCAAAATACTGCCGTTATTCAAGCAATTTATGGTGGAACTGTTCAGTGCACGTGCAGGGTTATATATCAAGCAAAATCAGGCTGATAAAGGATAAGGTAATGCCTAAACAAAAGCTGGCACGTATCAGCATTACTGTGCCACAAAATACGGTAGATGCTTTAGATCAAAAGATTGTGGATCAGCATTATGAAAGCCGTTCACAAGCCATTGTAGACATGATCAATAAGCATTTGATTGCAGATCAAGAGCAACGCAATGAAGTAATGGTTGGCACATTTACCTTGCTGTATGACGCCAGTGTTACGGCGCTACGTATTCAGCTTTTGGATTTACAGCAGCAGTTTTTAGAGCAAGTGGTGAGTTCGCTGCATATTCAGCTGGATGATCATAAAATTTTAGAAGTCATGATTTTGCAAGGTCTAAGCACTGAGCTAAAAGCCATTAGTCAACATTTTATTGCCTTAAAAGGTGTTACCAAAGGGCATCTGGAATTGATGAATGCAGTTATGCCGCCAATTCCGCAAAACGAAAAATAATAAAGGAGTTTAAAAATGGGCCAATTCAATCATTCACATAGCAAAGCAGGCACGCTAACCCTACAGGAAAATCAGCAAAGCAACGGGAGTGCCAAACCTAATGCATTTAAAGGCGCAAATGACCTAGCAAAATTGGGTCATTCACAATTTACACAACCGTTTTTAAGTACCAATACAAAATTTAACTGCAATGCAATTGGGGCAATCACACTATGATGAAAACAGCTTTTTTATCGACGTCTATACTGAGCGTCATACTACTTGCGGGTTGTGATAACACGGCGAAAGTGCCAGAACCACAAAATAAAACCGAAACAACTGCTGTCACAAAGCCCATTACGATTGGCTACAGTGATTGGCCTGGCTTTGTTGCTTGGCAAGTTGCGATTGAAAAAGGTTGGCTCAAAGAAGCTGGTGTAAATGTAGATTTTAAATGGTTTGATTATTCAGCCTCACTGTCAGCTTTTGCTGCCAACCAGTTGGATGCTGTTTTGGTGACCAATGGAGATAACTTAGTCACAGGCTCGGGTGGTACCAAAGGCGTTATGATTATGGCGACAGATTATTCTGCTGGAAATGATGTCATTATTGCAAAACCTGGTATTGAGTCGATTGCTGATCTGAAAGGCAAAAGCGTAGCAACTGAAAAAGGCTTGGTCGATCATTTGCTTTTAGCCACAGCTTTAGAAGATGCCAAGGTTAAGGCATCTGATATTAAATTGATCAATACTATGACCAATGAATTACCTCAAGTATTCGCCAGTCCAGATATTGCAGCCATTGCAGTATGGCAACCTGTTGCAAATCAGGCATTGAAAGCAGTTGCGGGTTCAAAAATCATCTACAGCTCTAAAGATAAGCCCGGCCTGATTTATGACACTTTGACGGTCAATATGACGCATTTATCTGCCAACAAAGAAGAATGGAAAAAAATCATTCAAGTATGGGATAAAACAGTTAAATATATTAATGATCCAGCAACACATGCAGATGCAGTTAAAATTATGTCCACCCGTGTAGGTGTAGAACCTGCACAATATGAACAATTTATTGGTGGTACACATTTATTAGATTTAGATGCCAATAAAAAAGTATTTACCAAAGGTGAAGGCTTTGACTCCTTGTACGGGTCGAGCTATCACGTAAATAAATTCAATGTAACCAATGGCATTTATAAAACTGAAATGGATGTAGATGGCTCGATTTATCCAGCCTTGGTGCAAGAGCTAAAATAATTGCATTTTGGATCTGATATTTAAGTATTTTCTACTCAAAGCTCTACAGATGTAGGGCTTTTGATTATTTTTGAAATGGTGAGCTTATACGACTAGTTCTAAATATAAAAATTTGACTCTAAAATGATATAGGCCCGTACATTACTCAAAATGTATATTGATTTAAAGCCTTTAGTTAAATTATAAAAAAGTAATATGAATAGTTGTGAGCATAGAACTATAATAGCGAGCTTCTAAATATTTCTATTTTATTTTACTGTTTTATGTCTTTGCTCTCTTCCTATTTTCAGCAAAACCAGTTTTGTATTTTGGTGGAATATCTCACGTCGTTGAATGAGATTTTTCCAGTAAAAAAGCAATTCGCAGGCTATCCCGCCGTAATGACTTTAGCTGACCGTGTGCATTCAGATCATGATACGTCACCGCTTGAAGCCAGTAAATTGTATCCACAAGACCTAGAAAAAGTATTGCATTTTGCTGGTAAAGGCAGAGATATTCATGATTTTGAAAACTTTTTAAAGCAAGCACGAAAGGCAGATATTCAAAATTTACTCTTACTGACAGGTGATAAGTTAAAAGAGCACAGCAACGGAGAAAACGGCACAGCGCGTAGCCGATATTTAGAGTCGGTCAATGCGGTCATGGCTGCCAAAAAAGCAGGCGGTTTTTGTATTGGTGTTGCCTTTAATCCGTTCAAATATACCGAAGCTGAACGTGATGCACAGTATTTAAAACTGCATAAAAAAATAAAAGCTGGCGCAGACTTTATTATTACCCAATTGGGCTACGACATTCAGGCGCTCAAGCAAGCAAAGGCATTTTTAACACAGCATCACTATAGTCAAAAAATTCTTGCCTGCGTAATGCCACTTAGTTTGGCGCGGGCTAAATTTATGCTGAAGAATCAAGTGGCAGGTATAGTTATTACGCCATATATGCTCAAGGTTTTAGAGGAAGAAAAACAAGCAGGGCTTTCAGAACGGGTGTATTTGCGCTGTGCTTTGCAGATACTCATCTGTAAACAATTAGGTTTTGCGGGTGTTGATTTATCTGCATGCCATAAACCTGCAGAGCAGGCACTGCTGGAAAGCTATATAGAGCAATATCGACATTTAAATTTGGATGCACTTGAGAAATTGTGGAATGAACTTTGGCAGATACACACTGGCGCAGAGTTTCAGCCTGAATTGAGCTATTTTTCCCGTCCGCCATCATCCAGACAGCTTTTTAAATATCATCAATTGCATTTAATGCATGATGCGTTGTTTGATTCAAAGCTTGGCAAAGGTGTAGGGCGTTTTATTTTTAAAGCGCAAATTTGGCAAAAAGCCACGGCTGCAAAAACTTTGTTAAAAACTGAATACATCAGTAAACATGGTGTTGTAGGCTGTGAAAGCTGTGGACAATGCCGTTTGGGCGATACTTTGTATATTTGCCCAGAAACATGCCCCAAAGGCCTCGCCAATGGGCCATGTGGTGGCACAAGTTTAGACCGCTGTGAATTTGGTGACCGCGAATGCATTCATTCTGTGAAAGCGCGCCTTGCCAAAGCAGTGCAGCAAACACAAGTATTGAAAGAAAAGCTGATACCCACTGTACCTATTGAGGTTCGTGGCACTAGTTCTTGGAAAAATTGGTATTTAGCGGCAGAAGCTTAATAACTGATGTTACGCACTGAGTATGGATTTAATTTACCAATGACGAAAATATAGGCTTGCTCTTTGGAGTCTTACATCAAAAGTTTAAATTTAGGGAATAGCCACTGCGTCTTGCGCTTCGTTAAAGCCTTGCTTTAACTTGCTCAGGCTCGAAGTACTTTTGTTCCGGCAAAATGAGCAGTGAAACTGCGCAAGGAAACCATCTTGCGGAGCGTTACTCCTCACCGACAGAACTTGTTCACTTTCATCAAAATAACCAATAAATCACAGAAACTTTATCAATTAGATGTAGTCCTGCCTCAAACAATTGCGGATGACGTTTTCGTGTATCAATTTTTATTACAAAGTTTAAAATTTATAAATGTTACTGCGTAACATCAGTTCATAAAAGGAATTAATCTCCTTCATCCATGGCATTGGAATAAAACTTCACCCCTAATTTAATTCGGTCACGGCCTTGGCTCATGCGCCAGCGATTGGTATCGCGCAGTGAATAGACACAGCCACAGTATTCCTGCTGATAAAATTCTTCTTTCTTACTGATTTCCAGCATACGTACAGCGCCGCCATTTTTACGCCAGTTATAGTCCCAATATGTAATTCCTTCATAATGTGAAGCCGAACTATGTCCGCAGTCATTAATCTGCTGCATATTTTTCCAGCGTGAAATACCCAATGAACTGCTGATTAAGCTAAAGCCATGTTCTGCTGCATATAATGCTGTACGTTCAAAGCGCATATCAAAACACATGGTACAGCGGATACCTTTTTCAGGCTCATTTTCCATGCCTTTGGCACGTTCAAACCAGTTGTCTGTGTCGTAATCACAGTCGATAAACGGAATGTTGTGTTTTTCTGCAAAGCGGATATTTTCCTCTTTACGGATTTCATATTCTTTGACTGGATGAATATTTGGATTGTAAAAAAAGATCGAAAAATCAATACCAGATTTAATTAATGTTTCCATGACTTCGCCAGAACAGGGCGCAAAGCAAGAATGCAATAAAAGCTTGTCATGACCTGTTGGAAGCGTCAGTTTCTGACGTTCAAGTTTGTTTGACATAATCATAAGCTATAAATATAAACTTTATATTTTAGCGATTCATGTACCTTTCAAAGCTCGAATATGCTGATTTTTTCTAAGTTTGAGCTGAGTCAGATTCAGTATCTAGACTTAAAATTGAAAAAAATTAGAAGGCATATTTATTTCACCTGCATCTGCTGATCCCATTCAATCTGAAAATCATGTGCCAATTGGTCTAATTGAGTTGCTTTAAGGTTTTTAATCAGCACTTCTTGAGCTTCAAAAAAGGCATGATCAAGTGCCCGATTGACCACCAGTTCTACCAAGCAATCTGGCTGCATATTTTCATTGCCAATCGCAAAAATTGAAGGTTCACCGACAGCAAGGTAAATGTCATACAGTGAAATGTCATGCAGGGGTTTAATCAAACTCCAGCCGCCACCAGGACCTTTCTCAGAATCAACAAATCCATGCTTTTTTAATCCCGACATGGTTCTACGCACTACAACAGGATTTGTTTCCAGCATCTCAGCGATTTGATCGGAAGTAAAAGGCTTGTTTTCACGTGCCATGTGCAACAGAACATGTAGCATTCTTGAAAGTTTACTGTCTTTACGCATGAGGAAATAGATGATTAGGGTAATTGATATATTGTAACATTAAAAGTTTCTTATAAACATGTTAAATGATATAGTAACTTTTAAAGTTACATATAGGTATTAGGAATATGAATTATGAAGTTGTGATTATTGGTGGCAGTTATGCAGGACTTTCTGCTGCTTTACCTTTAGCACGTGCGCGCCGCCGTATTTTAATTATTGATGCAGGGCAACGTCGTAATCGTTTTGCCGAACATTCACATAATTTTTTGACGCAAGATGGCCGATCACCTAGTGCTATTGCAGCAGAAGCCAAAGTACAATTAGAAAAGTATTCCACGATTTCATGGCTTGCTGAAACGGTTACTGATGTAAAAGCGCTTGATGGAAAATATTTAATTGTTGCAGGTAATCAGCACATTCAAGCTGAAAAAATGATTATTGCCACTGGCGTACGTGACGAATTGCCTCAAGTGAATGGTTTGGCTGAACGTTGGGGGCAATCTATTTATCACTGCCCATATTGTGATGGTTATGAACTGAACTTAGGTGAAATTGGCATGTTAGTGTCGGGTATGCACTCATTGCACATGGCGTTGATGTTGCCAGATTGGGGAAATACTACTTTATTTTTAAATGATGCAATTGCTGTAGATCAATTGGATGATGAGTTATTAGCGAAGCTTTCTAAACGTCAAATTCAGATCGAAACGCGTAAAATTGACCATATTGAAGGTCATTGTGACGTTGTAATGGCAGATGGTGAACGAATTCAATTGGATGGCTTATTTGTTTCTACTGTTACTCGTCTGCAATCGAACTGGATTCAGCAGTTAGGTTTAGAGATAGACTGCAATGAATATGGCGAGGCCATTAAAACTTCGCCAGCAAAAGAAACAAATGTTAAAGGAATTTATGCTTGCGGTGATGTCACACGTTCAGGTGGTTCAGTTGCTTTATCCGTAGGTGATGGAGCAATGACAGGGATTGTCGCGCATAAATCTTTTATTTTTTAAAGTGATTGCATAGTAGTTTACAAAAATAGGGCAAGTATCTAAATGATAAATTTGGGTACTTGGACCTAAATATAAGAAATGAAAATCCAGTTAATAATTTGATCTTTTCTCAGTTTAAGCTGAGTTTAATTCACTTAGAACGATAAATAATCATATTCTAAAAGCGGACATACTTATCGATGATTTTCATTTTATCCTAAAAAGTCAGTAGAATATAGATATAAATACTTATTGAAAAATATCATAAAGTATTGTTTATATTTAATTTAATTTAAAATTATTTATATCCAGATTATTTTTTAAATGCTCTCATCGAGCCAAGTTGAAATATATTCAATCCTATAAAATTACCAAACATGAATTTCACTCACTTTGTGTTGAGGTTAAATCATTTTTATTCATCTTAAGATTCACGTATAAATTACTCCATACAGAAATTTTGATTATTTTAATTTTAGGGTAGTGAATCTCCATGAGTAATAAATTTGCATGTTCAATCAAACGTATCCGCTTTGATGAAAACTATAAACCAGCAGACAATACACGTCTAACAACGAACTTTGCTAACTTGGCGCGCGGTGAGCACCGTGAAGAAAATTTGCGCCGTACCTTGGCAATGATTAATAACCGCTTCAACACTTTGGCGAGCTGTGACAACCCAAATGCGGATCGTTATTCACTAGAAATTGACATTATTTCTGCTGAACTCGATGTAGAGGGCAATGGTCAAACTTTCCCGTTTATTGAAACTTTAAAAAGCACCATCATCGACCATAAGACCAATGAACGCATTGAAGGCATGATCGGCAACAGTTTTTCATCGTATGTACGTGACTATGACTTCAGCGTAGTATTGCCAGCACTCGGTTGCAAGTTCAATGAAAAACCTGAAGATTTTGGCGATTTACACGGCAAGCTATATCAACACTTGATCAATTCAGACGTATTCAAAGCTGAATTCAAAAAACAACCTGTGATTTGCTTAAGTGTTTCAACGACAAAAACCTATTACCGTACTGCAAATGTGCATCCGATCTTAGGTGTGGAATACACCAATGATGACTATTCACGTACCGATGATTATTTTGCAAAAATGGGCTTAAGCGTTCGTTACTTCAAACCTGAAAATGCGACTGCACCATTGGCATTCTATTCAGCAAATAACTTGCTCAGCGACTATACAGATTTCGAACTGATCAGCGCGATCAGCACCATGGAAAGCTTCCAAAAAATCTACCGTCCTGAAATTTACAATACCAATGCGGCAGCAGGTTTGGTGTATCAACCAAGCTTAAGCTTTGGCGATTACTCATTAACTCGTATTGTGTATGACCGTGTTGAACGTGGTCAGTTGGCGGTTAAACAGGGCAAATGGACAGAAGAGAATTTTATTCAGCCATATAAAGACATTCTGAATGAGTGGGCGGCTAATTTTAGTATTGAAAATGCAGACGCAGCTTAATTTTAAATCACTTAAATAGATGAAAACGCGGGTGAGTTAAACCACCCGTTTTAAAGAAAATAGAGATAGAAGATCGAATATGGCCATTTTACTCCCAACTTCAACTGCTGGTAGCTTACCTAAACCGTCTTGGCTGGCTGAACCTGAAAAATTGTGGTCAGCATGGAAACTTGAAGGCGAAGAATTATTAGATGCAAAACGTGATGCGTTGAAATTATCTTTGCATGAACAAATCCATGCAGGCATTGATATTGTCAGTGATGGTGAACAAACCCGTCAGCATTTTGTGACCACATTTATTGAACATCTTGAAGGTGTAGATTTCGAAAAGCGTGAAACGATGCGTATTCGTAATCGTTACGATGCAAGTGTACCGTCTGTGGTGGGCGAAGTATCGCGTAAGAAAGCAGTGTTTGTTGATGATGCAAAATTCTTACGCAGCCAAACCAATCAGCCGATCAAATGGGCTTTGCCTGGCCCGATGACGATGATTGATACTTTGTATGATGGACACTACAAGAGCCGTGAAAAATTGGCTTGGGAATTTGCTAAAATCCTGAATCAAGAAGCGTTAGAGCTTGAAGCGGCAGGCGTGGATATCATTCAATTTGATGAGCCTGCGTTTAACGTATTTTTTGATGAAGTCAATGACTGGGGTATTGCGACATTAGAGCGTGCGCTTGAAGGTTTGAAATGCGAAACAGCCGTTCATATTTGCTATGGTTATGGCATTAAAGCCAATACCGATTGGAAACAGACTTTGGGTAATGAATGGCGCCAATACGAAGAATCATTCCCGAAATTGCAACAATCGAAGCTGAATATCATCTCACTTGAATGCCAAAACTCTCGTGTACCAATGGATTTAATCGAACTCATCCGCGGTAAAAAAGTGATGGTTGGTGCAATTGATGTAGCAACCAATCAAGTAGAAACAGCAGAAGAAGTAGCAAATACATTACGCAAAGCATTGCAATTCGTAGATGCCGACAAGCTATATCCTTCAACAAACTGCGGTATGGCGCCTTTGCCTCGCCACGTGGCGCAAGGCAAACTAAATGCGCTAAGCGCAGGCGCTGCCATTATTCGCCAAGAATTGACCGCATAAATTCGAGCTGACTCAATTTCATGTAGGAGCAAGAAGGAAATGAAATCCCTATTATCCAAACATGAGAAAGAGATAAGCCATATAGACCATTGAGATTGAAGAGATGATTGAAGCAACTGATTTTAGAAATGCAATGTCTTTATTGACGACTGCAGTCAACGTGATTACGACTGAGGGTGAAGCAGGCATGCATGGATTTACAGCATCAGCAGTATGCAGTGTGACAGATACACCGCCAACTTTGCTGGTTTGTATGAATCAATCATCTCGTTCTCATGCGCATTTTCTTGAAAATAAAGTTCTGTCTGTCAATGTTTTGGGCGCACAGCATGAGCAAATTTCCAATGCCTTTGCTTCAAGCAAATTTAATTCGGAAGAGCGGTTTAAATTGGGTTCTTGGACCACATTAGAAACAGGTTCACCAATACTCAAAGATGCTTTGGTCAGTTTTGACTGTCAGATTGAACAGATTCAAGAAGTGGGTACGCACAGCGTGTTTATGTGCCGTGTGGTCGCAATCAAGCAAAGTCAGCAGGAAGAAAGTTTGGTGTATTTCAACCGTGCTTATCATGCTGTAGGTCAAGTGGAGTTGGCTTAAACCAGTCAGACTTCTTCAATACATCTTTTTAAAAGTATCTATTTCGTGGAACTCATTACTTTCTTAATTATTGGCGCATTTGCTGGTTTTGCTGCGGGGCTGTTTGGCGTTGGCGGCGGTACTATCATTGTGCCATTGCTCTATATTGTTTTTAGCCAAATGGGCTATAGCCCCGATGTGATTATGCATTTGGCGCTAGGTACGTCCTTGGCTACGATTGTGGTGACGTCGATCAGCTCCTTGATGGCGCACAATAAGAATGGCGCTGTGATTTGGCCTGTATTTAAAAATTTAGCCCCACCTATGGCGATTGGCTGTTTTGCAGGCGCGGGCATTGCAGGCTGGCTGTCGGGCTTACATCTGCAAATGATTGTCGGTGTGTTTTTACTTTGGGTGGCTTATACCATGTTTATGGGAGCAAAAAAGCCAGTCGATCCAAACAAAACACTGCCATCTACAGCTAAGCAAATTGCGGCGGGTTCGGGTATCGGCGTTGCATCGGCAATCTTCGGAATTGGCGGTGGCAGTATTACAGTGCCGTATTTAACGGCAAATGGCGTGGTGATGCAAAAAGCGGTCGGGACGTCTGCGGCGTGCGGTTTACCCATTGCCATTGCGGGTGCATTAGGCTTTATGTTCTTTGGCATGCAGCAGCAAGTTGAAATTCCAAATACCATTGGCTTTATTCATATCTATGCCTTTTTTGGCATTAGTGTGATGAGTTTCTTCACTGCTAAATATGGTGCGAAAACTGCGCATGCGCTTTCACCAGCAGTACTGAAAAAATGTTTCGCGGTGCTGTTGTGTATTGTTGGATGCTTTTTTCTAGTGAAAGGCATTTTATAGAAGCCGACTGATCACAGTTAATTCATTCGAAACGTATGCTCTAGTGTGCAACAGCTAGCTAGAGCATTTTTATCTATAGCAATTTAAGTCTTTAAAATTTCAGAAATATTATTTAAAAACTACATTTCAAAACTGACATTTCAAAGCTCTGTACTTTTAGAAAAAACATTGATAATCACAATACCCAATAAAATAAAGGCCAAACCAATCATGGCAGGTAGGTCTAAATTTTGTTTAAACACAACCCAGCCCACGCATGAAATAAGCACAATGCCTGCAGCGGACCACATGGCGTAGGCCAATCCCATAGGAATCGATTTAAAGGTCAAACCTAAAAAGAAGAGCGCAATGGCATAGCCCAACACGGTAAAAATAATTGGTACAAGTTCTGTAAAGCCATTACTGGCTTTTAAGGCGGATGTAGCAATCACTTCGGCAATGATTGCAATGAGCAAATATATAAACGACATTGATTTCCTATAGACATTCTACGGCATGGTACAAGAGGTGCTGTTTTTCATTTCGCAACCAATCTGTACTTTCTGTCGTGGTATCGGTGCGATGTTGAAATGCATAATCTGGAACATAAATATCCACTTCAAACATCAGCTGTACTGCTTGACCGTTAATAATGACGTTCTGCATTAAATGTGTTTCATCAATAATTTCAAAATGATCAAAATTAAGTGATTGAACTTGCTGAGAGGAAGTCGTTGTATAGTATTTATGCAGACCATCTACAGCGATGGATACTTCAAAGCTTTCAATCAACGTTTCATACATAGCAGGTGCAGATGATATGTCGATGCTGGCAACTGTTTGCTGATCTGTAGGTAAACGGCTCAGTGCAAAGGCCACATACTTATCACAAATAATTAAACCACCATCCATCGGCAATGGTTGATGACTTTCTACATCGAGGGCTGACTTCAACCGCAGGCCTAAAAATAGCCCTTCATGAACTTGCTGACGCCAGTCTTCGACATACACATTGCTTGGAGAGAATTCTAAAATACAGTTGCCAATCGCATGCAGTTTGGTAGGTTCTGGCCATTGCACATGATTTTGATAATTTGAGTGTGCTTTAACATCCCAAGACAATAATTGCTGTTCAGCATCCCAAAGAGTGTTGCCAATCCAGCCTTGACGCTCATTTACTGGCGTATTTTCTTGGCTTTTTAAACGTAGATCGATGGTGAAACTACGTGACTGAAACCAATACACAATGGTTTTTTCATCCGTTAAACCATTTGAAAAACTAATGCTTTTACGGCGAAAAGCACCATACAAATAGTCTGGAATAGGACCTGAAACCTCTTGGCTGGCTGGAAGCTGTGCTAAAGCCTGAAATAGATTCATGCGCTTGCTCCTTGTACTTCTGTATTTTCATCCATACCAAATGATGACAAAGGCACAGCATTTCTTAGACTCAGCTCTCCTGAAGCGATACGTTTTTTGAGATAACTAAAGGTTTGCGCGGTTTGATTAAATAAATGTTCACCACCAATTAAGGGCTGATATTTAGGCGCTTCAGTTGAATGTACTGGCTCAATGATCGTGTTGTAATTACAGGCGCAGAATAAGGGGAAAGAGTAGCGTTCTTCAGAGACTTTTTTAACACGGTGTTTGGTGGCCAAATATTTGCCATTCGACAAAATTTCCATCATGTCACCAATATTCATCACCAAGGTATTTTCAATCAATGGAATATCCATCCATTCACCTTGTTTATTGAGTACCTGCAAACCTGGTGCAGTCGGTAAGAGCAGTGTAAAGCACTCATAATCTGTATGCGCGCCAATACCTTCGGCATCTTTCACTTCAGGGTTATACGGATAATGGATTAGACGCAGCTGGCTGGTCGGATGGGTAATTTTGCAATCAAAAAAATGCTCATCTACATTCAATGCTAAAGCAAAGGCCTGAAAAATTTCTTCGCTGATACTGCGTAAATGGTGGTAATAATCACTGACCGTACTTTTAAATGTGGCATCATCTGGCCATAACGTAGGGCCAAGCAAAGGAAATGCTGTCGCTTCGCCGTGATAATCATAATTGACGTCATAGGCTTCTTTTAAGTCGTAGCTGTTGCCTGCAAATTGTTCTTCACCAATTGGCACATAGCCACTATGATTTTTCGACAGTCCAATATAGTGTTGCATTTTACTTGCGGTATCTTGTTGAAAATAACGCTTTGCCACCTGAATCAGTGATGTCGCAAAATCAAAATTGAACTGATCACCCTTTAAATATAGAAAACCAACATCTTTACAGGCTTGATCCAATGCAGAGGCTACTTCTAAGCGTTCTGACAGTACCGTACTTTGCATTTTCGATATATCAACAAGTGGCAAAACATAAGATTCATTCATCTTCAATTCCTATAATGTTGGCCGTCCAACGCTGTAGTACATCATTTAGGCCGTCCTAAAGATGAAGAGGGATTAATCCAGTTATTTTTGCGTACTGACTTGAGTCATACGTGGAATTTTCGGTAGGTTTTCCATCGCTGGGTCGAGCTCGTCTTCCTGCGCATGTACCAAGAAATCCACCCGTTCGCGCAGTTGTTTAAATTCAGGACTCAGCATGAGTTCAGGATTACGAGGACGGGGTAAATCGACCTCAATAATTTCTTTAATTTCACCAGGATTGGCTTTGAGCGCCACAATACGATCCGCCAATAAAATGGCTTCATCCATATCGTGGGTCACAAAAATGATGGTGATATCAATGTTTTGCCAAAGATCCATTAAATGCTTTTGCATTTTTTGACGGGTATGCGGGTCAAGTGCGCCAAAAGGCTCATCCATCAATAATATTTTTGGTTCATTGACCAATGCGCGGGCAATGGCAACGCGCTGTTTCATCCCACCAGAAAGCTCATGCGGGTATTGATCTTGGTATTTTTCTAGACCAATAATATCAATCCATTCGCGGGCGCTGGATTCAGCCGAAGCATTGCTGGCACCTTTCATTAAAGGGCCGAACATCACATTTTCTTTGACTGTTTTCCATGGAAAAAGCGTGTAGCCTTGAAACACCATGCCACGCTCAGGGCTTGGGCCTTCAATGGCTTGGCCATCGACCAGCAATTCACCGCTACTGTAAGGGTCAAGTCCAGCCACAATTCGGCTAAAGGTCGATTTACCGCAACCCGATGGGCCAATCACGCAGATAAATTCACGCTTATGAATCTTTAAATCCAACTGATTTAAAATAGTGCGTTCAGTTTTGCCGTGCTTAAAACTTTGTGTGAGTTTTTTTGCTTCTAAAATGACAGGGCGTGCATAAATTGCATCGAAATAAGTGGTGGCATTAAACTCTGTGCTGTTCATTATTTTGCTCCTGCTTTCCATTTAAATAGACCTTGACCAAGTTTCATTAGCACCACATCGCATACCAAACCAATCACTCCAATGATGAGGATCGCGGCATAGACATTGTCAAAGTTTTGGTAACGCGCTTGTTGGGTGATAAACCAGGTAATCCCAGATGTTGTGCCGATCAGTTCAGATACGATCAGATAGGTCCAAGCCCAGCCCAGCAATACACGTAGGTCGCGGTAAATGTCAGGAAGCGCAGCTGGAATCACCACATGAAATAAGCTTTTCATTTTATTGGTGCCTAGCGTAAAACCTGCTTCGATCAGGCCACGGTCCACCATCCGTGTGGTATTGGCAATAATTAGAATTTGCTGAAATAGCGTACCAATCACGATAATGGCGATTTTAGGTGCGTCATTAATGCCTAAAATCGCAACGGCTAAGGCACCAAAAGCAGGGGCGGGCAAGTAGCGAAAAAACTCAACAAAGGGTTCGGTCAGTTGTGATATTTTTTGAGAAAAACCGCAAAGAATACCCAGCGGAATACCGATGAGAGAGGCAATAAAAAAAGCGCTGAACACAATTTTAATACTGTGCCATAAGCTTTGATGAAACCATGGGGCATCAGGTTGGGCAGGCGGGGTAATAAAGGCTGTAACCAGCGCTTTTGCCACTTCATGCGGTGCAGGTAGATAGATTGGATTGACCAGTTTACCTTGAGGTGGCGCTAAACCAGCATTGACTGCAGATTGCGCTTCGGCATAAAACACCGCTTTGTCGACACGGCTATCAACCTGAAAAAAAGGCACACTGCCAGACTGCGTAATTTGTACCTGCGGATGCCATAAAAATGGCAAATAACTCACTGCACACCAAATGAGCACAGGAATTAAAAATGATCCTAAGCCAAGCAAAAGCTTACTTTTTGGACTGAGCTCTCTTGCGACATAACCCATACTGACCAAGCCCCAATATTACTTTTTTAATAAAACGTAATACTGTTAAGCAATTTGAATGCCAAACGCGTGTATGGCGTGATTTATTGGACTTAAGTCAAGTTAGATAGGCTATAAACAGCAAAAAGCCTGCAACAGAAGCAGGCGATATCATTTTTTTGATCAAAACTGATGCCAAAATGTGCTTTTATGGCGCAACCAATTGCAAAAACAGTTTTTTCATTCCTTCACTCGCGCCTGCTTTAATCAATTGATACTGCTCAGGTACACGTTGATAATCTGCTTTCGGGTCGATATAAAATGCACGGCAGTTGGCTGGGATTTCGTGAATCAATCCAGCCACAGGATAGACGGCCAGACTTGTGCCAATCACAATAAAAATATCTGCCGTTTGCACACTCACACTGGCATCTTCATAGGCAGGAACTGCTTCGCCAAACCACACCACATGTGGCCGTAAAGGATATCCTTCAGGGCATTGATCGGTCTCTAAGTTTAAATCTGCACCTTCAATGGGAAACAATTCCTGCGTATATTGCGCCTGAGGGCCAGAGCTTTTTGCGTAACGAATATTGCCATGCAGATGTAGTACATTGTGACTACCTGCACGTTCATGTAGATCATCAATATTTTGTGTAATGACTTGAACATCAAAAAAATCATCGAGTTCAGCAATTAATTTATGTGCTACATTTGGCTCTGCGGCTAAAATATGTTTACGGCGTTCATTATAAAATCGCTGTACTAAAGCTGGATCGCGTGCCCAAGCTTCAGGTGTGGCCACATCTTCAATACGATGCTGTTCCCAAAGACCATCACTGTCACGGAAGGTATTGATGCCGCTTTCTGCGCTCATGCCAGCACCTGAAAACACCACAATTTTTTGCATAGATATTTAGCCTTATATTTTAATTGATGAGTCCAATGCGTACGGTTGCATGTATTGAATGGATGATTCAGCGAATTTACTGTACTCAAAATATAGCGATTACTTCAACTTAGCTGATGCAATTCTTGTAGCACCCAATCGACAAATTTTTTTATTTGCGGTGAGCTGTCTTGGCTCGAGTGGACTAAATAATATTTTCGGCTACCGTGCAATTTTTTATTTGATGCAATCACCAATTCTTTTTTTCTCAGTTCTGCTTCAATCAGCATTTGTGGAATGAGAGCCATACCCATGCCATGACTGGCTGCCACAGAAAGCATAGAAAATAGTTCGTGTCGCTGACCATCAAATGGTTTGGGATGCTGAAGCTGATGGGCTTGAAACCATTCTTGCCAAATACTTGGACGGGTGGTTTGCTGTAATAAGGGCAATTGAAGTAACTCTTCATCGCTTAAATTAAAACTGTGATCATCCGTCATTTCCGCATGTGGAAAGTTGTTTTCAATCAATTTGGGGGAACAAACGGGAACCACTTCTTCATCCATTAAATAATGTGCTTGAATGCCCGGCCAATGCTCAATTTGCTGCTGCGTTCCTGCAAAAATCGCCGCGTCAAAGACATTTCATTAAACAAAAAAGGTTTGGTACTGGTTTCCAAATGCACTGTAATTTCAGGATGTTGCGCATTTAATTTATGTAATTTTGGCAACAGCCAACGTGTGGCAAAGGTTGGCACAACGCCCAGCTTTAAAGTACCGCCCAAGCCTTTGTGCGTCATGATATCTGAGGTGCTTTTTTCGATGCCTTGCAAAAATGGTTTAATACTTTTTGCATATTGCTTGCCTGCTTCTGTGAGATCTACACCGTGACGTGTTCGGCTAAATAGCATTACACCTAAATATTCTTCAAGCTGTTGAATTTGGCGCGACACGGCACTTTGCGTAATAAATAACTCTTGAGAAGCATGCGTATAACTTGCGTGTTTCGCAGCAGATTCAAAGCAAATTAAGCTTTGCAATGACGGAATATTGCGCCGCATAGATAAAGTCCTTTTTATCGATAGATATCACAAAATGGCATATAAGAATGATTTTCATATACCACTATAGTCTATAAATAAAGCAATCCAGCGCTTAAATCAGTGGCTAAAGTGCTTAACGCACTGTGGGTCAAGCTCAGGTATGCGAAAGGTGCATATCTACATGCAAATTAATCGTTTGAATGAATCACTTTTCACACATAGCATCAAATAAAACAACGAAAACCCGAAAAAGCAGAGGATGCGATGAATCAAATGGTCAATGTAAAAAAAGCAAAAGTACAATTTAACTGGCAAGACCCATTTCTTTTGGAACAGCAATTAACAGAAGAAGAACGCATGATCCGTGATACTGCACATGCTTATTGCCAAGAGCGTTTGCAACCACGTGTACTCGAACAATTTCGTCATGAAAAAACAGACGTTTCAATTTTCCGTGAAATGGGTGAACTGGGCTTACTTGGCCCAACCATTCCAGAGCAATACGGCGGCGCAGGTTTAAACTATGTTAGCTATGGACTAGTTGCACGTGAAATTGAATATGTTGATTCTGGCTACCGTTCAATGGCCAGCGTGCAAAGTTCTTTGGTGATGGTGCCGATTAATGAATTTGGCTCGGAAGAGCAAAAACAAAAATACCTGCCAAAACTGGCAACGGGTGAATACATTGGCTGTTTCGGCCTGACAGAGCCTGATCATGGCTCTGACCCAGGCAGCATGATTACACGTGCAAAAAAAGTGGATGGTGGTTACCGTCTAACGGGCGCAAAAATGTGGATTACCAACAGCCCAATTGCCGATGTTTTTGTGGTTTGGGCGAAAGAGGTTTCGGCTGAAGGCAATGTGGGTGACATTCGCGGTTTTATTTTGGAAAAAGGCTGGGATGGTCTATCTGCTCCAGCAATTCACGGTAAAGTTGGCTTACGTGCCTCGATTACCGGTGAAATTGTCATGGACAATGTCTTTGTCCCTGAAGAAAACGCTTTTCCAGAAGTACGTGGTTTAAAAGGCCCATTTACCTGCCTAAATAGTGCACGTTATGGTATCGCTTGGGGCGCAATGGGCGCAGCTGAATTCTGCTGGCATACAGCGCACCAATACACCATGGACCGTAAACAGTTTGGCCGACCTTTAGCTGCGAATCAGCTGATTCAAAAGAAATTGGCGGATATGCAAACTGAGATTGCCTTAGGTTTACAAGCTGCGCTTCGCTTTGGGCGTATGAAAGATGAAGGTTTAGCTGCTGTAGAAGGCACATCACTCATTAAACGTAACAACTGTGGCAAGGCTTTAGATATTGCCCGTGTAGCGCGTGACATGATGGGTGGAAATGGCATTTCTGATGAGTTTGGTGTTGCCCGCCATTTGGTTAACCTCGAAGTCGTCAACACTTATGAAGGAACGCATGATGTACATGCGCTGATCCTTGGTCGTGCGCAAACAGGCATCGCGTCTTTTTGTAACTAATTGAATTATATATCCATAAGGTGCTCTACATAGAGTGCCTTAGAGACTTTTTATGCAAAAATAAACTTAATCAATAAAGGATTCATCGTGAAACACTCTTGTAACTCTGTGCAATAGCCTGAGCAGTGATGAAATAAAAAGAATAAAAAAGGTAAATGTGCAGACATAGGAATGCCGATGACTCATTTGGGAAAATGAGGAACAAGGAAATGAATAACGAAATGCAAAACGGAGCAGGAACGCTCAAATTGCCTTCTAACGTGGGCACGATGCATCGTATTACCAGCAACACTTGGAAAATGGCCTTTATTTTTGCCTTTATTTCATTGGTGATTGATGGTGTAGACATTATGTTGCTGTCATTCAGCCTCACCAGTTTAAAGGCTGAGTTTGGTTTAAGTACATTTCAAGCAGGAATGCTTGGTAGCTCTTCTTTAGCAGGGATGGCGCTGGGTGGTATTTCTGGTGGATGGGCCTGCGATAAATTCGGCCGTGTGAAAACTATTGCTTGGTCGGTAGTATTTTTCTCAATCATGACCTGTATTTTAGGCTTTACCCAAAGCTATGAACAATTTTTAATTTTACGTTTTATTGGCGCATTTGGTTTGGGCTCACTTTATATGGCGTGTAATACGCTGATGGCAGAATATGTACCAACCAAATACCGCACAACAGTACTCGGGACTTTGCAAACGGGTCAAACCGTGGGGTATATCGTTGCAACGCTGATGGCGGGTGCCATTATTCCAGATCATGGCTGGCGCATGCTATTTTATGTCACCATTATTCCTGCTGCTTTTGCCCTTATCTTTATGCGTTTTGTTCCTGAACCAAAATCTTGGCAGGAAGCAAAAATTGAGCAGCTAAAACGCCGTGAATTAAAACTTGAGCCTGTACAGCAACATGCTGCAGTCACTCAAAACGCGCCTTCTGAAAGTATTTACAAACGTATTTTTGGCCA
Organism: Acinetobacter sp. SWAC5; assembly: GCF_003419885.1. NCBI lineage: Bacteria > Pseudomonadati > Pseudomonadota > Gammaproteobacteria > Moraxellales > Moraxellaceae > Acinetobacter > Acinetobacter sp. SWAC5. Next base: position 111,386 of record NZ_QUWR01000010.1, on the reverse strand, counting down.
TACCAATCATCGCAAAATGTTCTTCCTTTGGATGTCGACCGCTGCATTTTTACAATTCGGTTATTACGGTGTTAACAACTGGATGCCGACATATTTAGAAACCGAACTCAGCATGAACTTTAAAGCCATGACTGGCTATATGGTAGGTGCATATACGGCCATGATTCTGGGTAAAATTTTAGCAGGCTATGCTGCTGACAAGTTCGGACGTCGTATTACCTTTGTGTTTGGTACGGTAGCCACGGCAGCATTCTTACCAATCATTATTTTCTATAACACACCAGCCAATATCGCCTATTTACTTGTAACTTTCGGTTTCCTATACGGTATTCCATACGGTGTAAATGCAACTTATATGGCAGAAAGTTTCTCTACGGATGTACGCGGAACTGCCATTGGCGGGGCTTACAATATGGGACGTTTGGGCGCAGCCATTGCACCAGCAACCATTGGTATGATTGCCGCTGGCGGATCGTTCACCATGGCCTTTATTGTAATGGGAGCTGCGTACTTTATTGCAGGTGTTATTCCTGGCTTGTTTATCCGTGAACGCCAATATGACCCGCAGCAAGCATCGTTTTCTTCAGATGCGGAAAAAGAAAAACTGACCAGTTTAAGTTTAGATACACATGCTGCTGATGCAGCGCAAAAAACTAATGCAAAAACTGCAACAGCAAAATAAATAAAAAGATCTGTGCCATAGCTCAATACTATGGCACATCTGGAGTGAACTATGGGTGCATTAAAAGGAATTCGAGTATTGGACTTAAGCCGTGTTTTGGCGGGTCCTTGGTGCGGTCAAATATTGGCTGATTTAGGTGCAGAGGTAATCAAAATTGAGCGTCCTAAAGTCGGGGATGATACCCGTATGTGGGGACCACCTTGGATGCCTAATCAGCAAGGTCAAGTAACGAAAGAATCAGGCTATTACCAATGTGCGAACCGTAATAAATATTCTGTAGCCATTGATATTGCCAGTGAAGAAGGGCAAGCCTTAGTCCGTGAAATTGCCCAAACGGCAGATGTCGTGATTGAAAACTACAAAGCAGGCTCACTTGCCAAATATGGTTTGGATTATGCATCGCTCAGTGCGCTAAATCCAAATATCGTATATTGCTCAATTACAGGTTTTGGTCAGGATGGTCCACGTGCGGAAGAACCAGGCTATGACTTTATTATTCAAGGCATGTCTGGCTTGATGAGTATTACTGGTGAAGCAGATGATGTGATGGGTGGAGCACAAAAGGTGGGGGTCGCTGTGGTCGATATTCAAACGGGATTGTACTCAACCATTGCCATTCAGGCGGCATTGTTGGCGCGGCAGCATACTGGACGCGGTCAATATATTGATATGTCTTTACTCGATGTACAGGTGGCAGCTTTAGCCAATCAAGGTATGAACTATTTGACCTCAGGTAAAGCACCTAAGCGTATGGGAAATAATCACCCGAATATTGTGCCGTATCAAACTTTTAAAGCCAAAGATAAGGAATTTATTATTGCCTGTGGTAATGACAAACAATTTAAAGACTTGTGTATTGCGATTGGCTATACAGAACTGCTAGATCAGCCGAACTATTTACGTAATCAAGATCGAGTGAAGCACCGTGAAGAATTAATTCCATTATTGAGTGCTTATTTTCTCACTCAAGATGCTCAAGTTTGGGTTGATGCGATTCATGCGGTAAAAGTGCCAGTGGGTGTAATCAACTCTGTAGAAGATGCATTAAATGAACCGCAAATTCAACATCGTCAAATGGTGGTAAATATTCCACATGCTTTAAATCATGATTTTAAAGTGATTGGATCACCGATGAAATTATCTGATACACCAGTGGAATACCGTCATGCACCACCACAGTTAGGACAGCACACGACAGAAATTTTGTCCCAATTTAGAACTGAAGCTGAATTAAATGAATTGGCTGCACAAGGTATCATTGATCAACTCAATCATCCTGCAGCTTAATATTTTCTCATTTATTCTTGGAATATATGGGCTTTAAAAGTATCGCTAGAATTAAAATTTAGACCGAAGCACATGACTTCGGTCTTTTTGATCATGCTGCCAGTAAGGCTTTGGCAGCAACGCGGTGTTTAGCTTGCAGTTCATCAATATTAACATTGACTAAGCTTTGGTCTTTGACGACCCATTCACCGTTTACCATGACATGTTCAGCACGGTCTGCACCACACAGTAGCAAAGCAGCGATTGGATCATGTGCACCTGAAAATTTCACATCATTCAATGCATAGCAGGCTAAGTCCGCCTGAAAGCCTACTTGTAATTGCCCTAAATGTTGCTCACGACCAAGAAGCTGTGCGGAACCTGTGGTTGCCCAGCTCAATGCAAGCTCAGGTGTGATATTTTCTGCACCATATTTGAGGCGCTGTAAATACATTGCTTGGCGTGTTTCAAGGATTAAATTAGACGCATCACCCGACGCCGAGCCATCTACGCCTAAACCAATTGGGCTACCAGCGTCTAATAAGTCCATGGTTGGGCAAATACCAGAAGCAAGACGCATATTGGAATGTGGGCAATGACAAATGCCTACTTTGGCTTGTCCTAAACGCCGTATTTCATCAGCATTAAAATGAATGCCATGTGCTAACCAAGTACGATCACTCAGCCAACCGACGCTTTCCAAATAATCTACCGTGCGCATGCCAAACATATTTAAGCAGAAATTTTCTTCATCTATGGTTTCAGCCAAGTGCGTATGTAAGCGGACATCTAAATTCTGTGCTAATTGGGCACTTTCTTTCATTATGTCTTGCGTGACTGAAAAAGGCGAACACGGTGCCAGCGCAATATTCACCATCGCATCAGGGCTACGCTGATGATACTTTTTCACCAAGCGTTCTGAGTCTTTTAAAATAATATCAATATCTTGCACAGTATGTTGTGGTGGTAAACCACCTGCATCTTGACCTAAACTCATTGAACCGCGCGTGAGCATCACGCGAAGGCCAATTTCTTTAGCGGCAGTGACTTGTATGTCTATGGCATCTGTTAATTGCTGTGGAAATAAATAATGATGATCAGCTGCAAATGTACAGCCAGAAAGCAAAAGCTCTGAAAGGGCAATTTGAGTGGCTAAATGGAGTTGTTCAGGATTTAGCTTGGCCCACACTGGGTATAAAGTGGTTAACCAAGGGAAAAGTGGCGCGTTGACCACGGGTGCCCAAGCACGTGTTAGGGTTTGATAAAAATGATGATGGCTGTTAATTAAACCCGGAGTAATTACCAACTGTGATGCATCAAAAAAAGTGTCATAAGGTTGTTTAGGGCTTTGTCCAAGCGCAACCAGTTCAGTTATCTTACCGTTTGAAATAAGCAGACCGCCACGTGCATCTTGATCATTGGCGGTAAAAATAGCCATGGGGTTTTTAATCCAAAGCGTTGTCATAAAGTAACCATACACAAATCATTATGACGTGCATGCATACAATTTTTGTACCAGCCATTCAAATTTGTCAAAAATAGAACAACTTATTATTTGGAATGAGCAATTTTTTTCACAGCTAAAAATGTATCTGAAGCAATGTTGCAGAAAATGAAGTGAATACTCAGATGTTCTAATTATTAGAACAAAATGTTAGAAACATTCTAATAGACAGAAAATTAATAAAAACATTAATTTAAAAGCATCAGGCAGAAGTCAGTATGTTTCGTTTTACATCAGAATTTCTGCAAAATTAATGCTATTCGTGAGTCTATTATGAACGCTATTCCAGTCCTCAATTTATTTAGCCAACCGCAATGTAGCCAATTTGAAGCATCGGATTGGAATATTTTGGCACAGCACTGGTATCCTGTTGCACGTGTTCAAGATGTCACGATTGAGCCTCAACAAGTTATTTTGCTTGATGTGAAAATGGCCTTATACAAAACCGAAAGTGGTCAAATTCATCTGGTACGAAATATTTGTCCACATCGTGGTGTACCGCTCAGTAAAGGCTGGGTTGAAGGTGAAGAGATTGTTTGCCCATATCATGGCTTACGCTATAACACCGATGGTAAATGTAGCAAAATTCCTGCGCAACCAGAACTAACGAAAATATCAGATCGTTTTAGCTTAACGAAATTTCCAGTTGTAGAAAAATATGGCCTGATTTGGACCAGTTTATTTAGCCGAAATGAAAGCGAAGCCAATTTTCCAATTCTTGAAACTTGGGATGATGCCGATCATCAAGCTATTTTGCCGCCTTATGTTGATATTGCAGGTTCAAGTGGCCGTCAATTAGAAGGTTTTATTGATGTAGCGCATTTTGCATGGGTGCATCATGAAGCTTTTGCTACGCGTGATAATCCTGTTGTACCCAAATATCACACTGAGCGAACTGATTATGGACTGAAAAGCATCTATATTTCTGATGTCAGCAATTATCCGCATGGGATGCAACATTTAGCGCCAGAAGACTTTTTATGGACGCGTGAATTTGATGTCTATCCGCCATTTTCAGCAACGTTGACGGTGTATTTTCCAAATGATGGCATTTTGAAAATTTTAAATGCTTGCTGTCCTGTTTCACATAATCAAACCCGATTATTTGTACCACTTACACGTAATTTTGACACCACAGGCGACTTGCAAGCGGTATATGACTTTAATGCACAGATTTTTGCTGAAGATCAAGACATGGTTGAAAGTCAAAAACCTGAGGAGCTTCCGCTTGACATTAGTATGGAGGCGCATTTTGAAGCTGATCGCTCATCGACAACATATCGCCGTATATTAGCCGAATGGGGATTGAGTAAACGATATACTGTTTAATTTGATTATATGAAGCACTTTTATTTAAAAGTGCTTTTTTATTTTTAGACAGTATTTTTGATTATTTATTAAATTTAAATATATTTATTTGGGGTCATTTTGATGAATAAACCGACTCATGAACAGATGATTAATTTTTTAAAACTTTCTAATGATGTCGCTGAGCGTGCAATATCTTTAGGGCATCACCCATTTGGTGCAGTATTGGTTGCGCCAGATCACGAAACGGTGCTTTTCACTCAGTGTAATATTGACAGTGTTAATCATGCGGAATCAACTTTAGCACGTATCGCCAGCACTAATTATACAGCTGAATATTTATGGAATTGTACTTTGTACACCAGCGTAGAACCGTGCTGTATGTGTGCAGGAACCATTTATTGGGCCAATATTGGGCGTGTGGTTTTTGCCATGACTGAAGAAAAACTTTTGGCATGCACTGGAAATCATCATGAAAATCCAACCCTGAGCATTCCTGCATCTTATGTATTTGCACATGGTCAAAAAGACATTGAATTGATTGGTCCTATGGAAGAATTAGAGCCAGAAATAATACAAGTACAAGCTGAATTTTGGTCAAATCGTTAAATAGGTTTATTTTAATTTTATATTATTCATATTTTTAATGGGTTTTAATCACTTAAATATAATAGAACTAAATTATTTTATTGGTAACTTTTAATATTTTAATAAAATAATCAAACCTAATTGTATTTGGAATGCTAATTGCATATTTAAAAAATGTCTAGAAAGTCAAAAATCAAGTGATCAATCATAAAAGGTGAGGGTGGTCTGTATGCAATTTAACAAGAAAGTGTTTGTGGGGGCTTTAACTATTTTAGCTATTGGCATTTCGAGTTTAACCCAAGCCAAAGAGCAAGCAGCTTTTGTTTATTTAGGTCCAACCAGTGATCATGGCTGGTCTTATTCACATGAACAAGGACGTATAAAAGCAGACAAAGCCTTGGCGGGTAAATACCAAACCAGTTATATCGAAAATGTACCTGAAACTGCAGATGCAGAACGTGTGATTCGAAATTTGGCACAAAAAGGCAATAAAATTATTTTTGGTACTTCCTTTGGCTATATGAATGCGATGGAAAAAGTCGAAAAGCAATTTCCAAATACTGTATTTATGCATGCAACGGGCTATAAGCAGGGCAAAAACTTAGGTGTGTATGAAACACGTACCTATGAAGGCGCTTATATGTTAGGCGTAGTGGCTGGGCAAAAAACCAAAACCAATACCATTGGTGTGGTGGCTTCTTTTCCTATTCCTGAGGTTGTACGTAATATTAATGCCTATACTTTAGGTGCACAAAGCGTAAACCCGAAAGTAAAAACCAAAGTGATTTGGGCCAATACGTGGTTTAACCCTGGTAAGGAGCGAGAAGCTGCTTTGGCACTGATTGCTCAAAAAGCAGATGTACTCATGCAAAATACGGACTCGCCTGCAGTGGTCCAAGCGGCAGAGCAAAAAGGCGTGTATGCCTTTGGCTGGAATTCCGATATGACTAAGTTTGGCCCTAAAGCACACTTGGCAGCCGCAGTACTACATTGGGAAAAAATTTATGAGCCTGTGATGAAAGATGTACTCGCAAATAAATGGAAAAGTAGTGCTATAAAATATGGTGCTCAACAAGGCGCTGTGAATATTGAAAACTTTGGCCCAAATACCACACCTGAAATGAAAGCTAAAGCTTTGGCTGTACGCGATGCGATTGCAAAAGGGACATTACATCCATTTAGTGGCCCAATCTATAAGCAAGATGGCAGTTTGTTGATTGCAAAAGGGAAGTCTTTAACAGATGCAGATTTAGCGAAAACCAATTATTACGTTAAAGGTGTAGAAGGAACATTTCCTAAATAAAACAAATAGATCAGCTATTCGGGCGTAATTTCAATATTGTTTTGTGCGCTGTTCCAAGCGCACATTGATTTTTACAGGTAATAAAAACATGACCAGTATTCCAGTTTTAGATTTGAGTGAAGCGCTTGTATCTGATTCAAATCAGGCCCATGCAGTTGTCGCTTTACTACGTGAAGCAGCCACGCATTCCGGTTTTTTTTATGTTAAAAATCATGGCATTTCTGCTGAAATTATTCAGCGCCAATTTGTACTCTGTCAAAAAATATTCGATTTACCCTTAGCTACAAAACTGAAATATGACCAAAGTTTAAATGCTAGTCATTTGGGATTCGAACAATTCGCTGCGCAAAAGTCCGATTACAGTGGTAAACCTGATCTTAAGGAAGGATTTTACTGCGGGAAAAATTATGCCAGTGATCATCCCTACGTTTTGGCACATTATCAAGGTTATGGAATTAACCAATGGCCACATGCCGAAGTGCCAGAAATGGAGCAACATTGTCAGGAATATATTCAGGCACTAAGCGAATTAGCCAAACGCATTATGCAACTTTTGGCCTTAGCATTAAATTTAGATGAGCATTATTTTGATGAAAGCTATCATGATCCAATGATCACGCTAAAAATGCTCCGTTATCCGCCACATCCTGCAGATGCTGATATTGATAGTTATGGTGTGGGGGCACATACAGATTGGGGTTCAATTACCATTTTAGCGCAAGACAGTTGTGGTGGTTTAGAAGTATGTTTACCTGATGGCACATGGGTGACAGCACCGCCCATTGATGGAACATTTGTGGTGAATTTAGGAGATCTTATTCCGCGTTGGAGTAATGATTTATTTAAATCTAATCCACATCGGGTGCGTAATGTATATGCTGGTGGGCAGTCTCGTTATTCAATTCCATTTTTTTATGGGCCAAATTATATGACTGCGATTAATGCGCTACCCGGCACATTGAATGATGGCGAGGTATATCGATACCGCCCATGTACGGCAGGTGAACACATGGAAGAAATGTATATGAAAGCTTATGACTTAAGCCAAGATGAACAGAAAATACTAGAACAAATCTAACTAAAAATTTTTAAAAACAGCCCCGTACGATTGATGGTACAGGGCTTTTTTTATTTTGGGTGCATACAAAAAAGCACTAGCGCTAAAAAAATGCACTTTTGTTTTAATCGTTAAAATTTAAAAAAAGTGTTTTGAAATGGATACGAAAAACTCACAAATTACATTGTCTATAAAATCATAAGTCATTGTATTTATTGTTTAAAAATTCATATATGCGTTCTAAAAAATCGAACAAAGTGTCTATGTTCTAATTTTTATTAACTTTGGAATGGAACTTGCTAATTAACAGAAAGTGAACACAGACATTTAAACCGATGTTCAATTTTTATATTTCTAATGCCTTGTAATTACATCAATTTAGAAATGCATTTAATGAGTAGGAGCAGCTTCATGCCAAAAGAATATAGCTTTAAAACACAGTTAAAAAAAATCGTTCTAACACTCAGTACAGCGACGCTTTTGGGGACTTCGTTTATTACTGCTGCCAATGCTACGGATAAAGCAGCCTTTGTTTATATTGGTCCAACCAGTGATCATGGCTGGACATATTCACATGACCAAGGCCGTATTAAAGCTGAAAAAGCATTGGCTGGAAAATATAAAACCTCTCATATTGAAAATGTTCCTGAAACTGCTGATGCAGAACGTGTTATTCGAAATTTGGCACAGCAAGGGAATAAAGTGATTTTTGGGACGTCCTTTGGTTATATGAACCAAATGGAGAAAGTGGCGAAACAATTTCCTAATACTGTATTTATGCATGCAACTGGCTATAAGCAAGGCAAAAATTTAGGGGTATATGACGTACGTACCTATGAAGGTGCCTATATGTTAGGTGTGGTTGCCGGTCAACAAACTAAAAAGAATACCCTAGGCGTAGTGGGGTCTTTCCCAATTCCAGAAGTGGTACGCAACATTAATGCCTATACCTTAGGTGCTCAAAGTGTCAATCCAAAAATTAAAACCAAAGTGATTTGGGTGAACTCTTGGTTTAATCCTGGTAAAGAGCGTGATGCCGCTTTGGCGCTCATTGCGCAAAATGCAGATGTACTCATGCAAAACACAGATTCACCAGCGGTGGTGCAAGCTGCCGAACAAAAAGGTGTTTATGCCTTTGGTTGGGATTCGGACATGAGTAAATTTGGTGCCAAAGCGCAACTGGCAGCATCGGTTTTACATTGGGAAAAAATTTATACGCCTGTCATGCAACAAGTGGCGAATAAAACATGGAAACCGAGCGCAATTTGGTATGGCGTAAAACAAGATGCTGTAAAAATTGAAAACTTTGCACCTTTTGTCCCAGCCAATGTAAAACAAAAAGCGCTTAACGTACAAAGTGCGATTCAGAAAGGCACATTGCACCCATTTACAGGCCCTATTTATAAACAAGATGGCAGTCTAGTCGTGGCTAAAGGTAAGTCTATGACTGATGCTGAACTTGGCAAAATGAACTTTTATGTTAAAGGTGTAGAAGGCGCTCTACCTAAATAAAGCCGAATTTAGCCTAGATACGCAGTATCTAGGCTCAAGCCATACACCCTAGATTTTAAAAATGAGAGCTTGAGGTATGAATGCATTTCAACATGAACCTGACATAAAACTAAATCGAGCACCAAGTACAGCCATTCCTCGTCTTGAGCTCCTCAATATTTGTAAAAATTACAATTCATTGAAAGCCAATGACAACATTAACTTGAAAGTACAAGCAGGACATATTCACGCAATATTGGGTGAAAATGGTGCTGGAAAAAGTACCTTGATGAAGATTATTTATGGTGCGACCAAAGCTGATCAAGGGCAAATCATTTGGAATGGTAAAGAAGTAAAAATTGATAATCCATCGATGGCCCGTAAGCTAGGTATTGGCATGGTCTATCAACATTTTTCTTTGTTTGAAACCTTAACCGTTGCACAAAATATTTTGTTAGGTCTGGACGATAAAATTGATTTGGACGACCTACATCAAAAAATTCTAGAGGTTTCCAAGCAATATGGCCTACCTGTAGATCCAAGACGTGAAGTCCATTCTTTATCTGTAGGTGAGCGACAACGTGTAGAAATTATCCGATGCCTACTGCAAAACCCATCGTTAATTATTTTGGATGAACCAACTTCTGTCCTGACACCACAAGCCGTACAGCAGTTATTTAAAACGCTAAAACTCTTAGCATCTCAAGGTGTATCTATTCTTTATATCAGTCATAAGTTACATGAAATTAAAGAACTTTGTGACGAAGCGACCATTCTCCAAAATGGTCAAGTGACAGGTCATGTTTTACCCGAAAATAACTCGACCAGTGATTTAGCCAAACTGATGATTGGGCGTGAATTGCCGACCTATGTACATGCTGATTATGAAGGTAAGAAAGTTACTTGCTTTGAGGTTTCTAATTTATCCAAAACTTCTGATGATCCTTTTGGCGTGTCTTTAGCTGGAATTAACCTGAATATTCAAGCAGGCGAAATCATGGGGATTGCGGGAATATCGGGCAATGGTCAGGCTGAGCTTTTGGCTTTGCTTTCTGGCGAATCATTTTCTGAGCAAGGTGAGATATGGCTAAAGGGTCAAAATATTACCAAATTAAATGCGGGTGAGCGCCGTGATTTAGGCTTGGGCTTTGTTCCAGAAGAGCGTTTAGGCCGAGGTGCAGTCCCTGCGATGACCTTAGCGGAAAATGCTTTACTCACGGCATTTCGTCATGGGTTGACGCGTTTTAACTTTATTAATTTTTCGAAAACTAAAGCATTTGCAGAGCATTGTATTCAAAAATTTGGCGTCAAGGCTGCTGGTGCACATGCAGAAGCACGATCACTGTCTGGTGGTAATTTACAAAAATTTATTGTCGGTCGTGAAATTTTACAACAACCCAATTTTTTAATTATTTCTCAGCCAACTTGGGGCGTAGATGTTGGTGCATCCATGTTTATTCGACAAACTTTAATCGATCTGTCGCGCACTGGCGTGGCTATTTTAGTGATTTCAGAAGAATTGGAAGAGTTATTCGAAATTAGTGACCAAATTTGTGTGCTTGCTTCAGGCAAGCTTTCGGCGCCACAAGCAACTACAAGCACAAATGCGGAACAAATTGGCTTGCTCATGTCGGGCATTGCATCAGAACAATCCGATGTACATGATGGCAAACAGCCAGAATTACATGCTTAGCAAGGCATAGAGGTGAATCCATGTATTTATTAAAACCGAGGGAAAAGCCCTCACAACTGATGAGATGGTTGTCACCACTCATCGCACTCATTGCCATGCTGGTTGTTGGAAGTTTGTTGTTTTTTATTTTGGGGGTAGACCCCGCTAAAGCGTTGTATATCTTTTTTATTGAGCCTTTAACTTCGCTCTATAGCTTAAGTGAATTGGTGATTAAAGCCAGCCCGCTCATATTAATTGCGCTCGGCCTTGCCATTGGCTTTCGCGCCAAGCTCTTCAATATTGGTGCCGAAGGACAGCTCACCATGGGCGCCATTTTTGGTGGTGGTATTGCCATTTTATTTCATGACCAAATGGGCTGGTGGATTTTACCCCTCATGATTGTGATGGGTGCGATTGGTGGTGCATTTTGGGGGCTCATTCCTGCATTTTTAAAAACACATTTTAATGCAGAAGAAACATTGACTACGCTCATGATGAATTACGTGGCTTTGTTTGTTTTATTGTATTTGGTGAATGGACCATGGCGTGACCCAGATGGCATGAACTTTCCACAGTCTGTGATGTTTGGTGAAAGTGCCACTTTGCCTTTTATTGTGGAAGGCACACGTGTCAATGTCTCTATCTTTTTAACGCTTTTAGCCGTGATTGTATTTTGGTTTTTTATTAAAAAAAGCATGACGGCTTACAAACTTGAAGTCAGTGGTCAGGCGCCTTTGGCTGCACAATATGCAGGGTTTTCATCTAAAAAAGCCGTGTGGTTAAGTTTAGGGATCTCTGGACTGATGGCAGGTATTGCAGGTATTTGTGAAGTTGCAGGCCCAATTGGTCAGTTAAATCCAAATATTTCCCCAGGTTATGGCTATGCAGCCATTATTGTGGCGTATTTAGGCCGTTTAAACCCGATCGGAATTGTACTTGCAGGGCTATTGATGGCACTACTTTACCTTGGAGGTGAAATGGCACAAATGCAATTACAACTGTCTGTCGCAATTACCGGTATTTTCCAAGGCTTATTACTCTTTTTCTTATTGGCGTCGGATGTGCTAATTGAAAAGCGCTACCGTTTTGCCAAAAAGAAAACTGCACCCGTACCAAATGCTGGCGTGGCTTAAATCAAAAGGAATAAATCATGAGTATTGAAATGACCGCGATTTTAGCGGGAACGATTGCAGCTGCAACACCTCTGATTTTTGCAGGTTTAGGTGAATTAGTTGCTGAGCGTACAGGGGTAATTAACCTTGGTGTAGAAGGCATGATGTTAGTAGGTGCAATCGCAGGTTTTGCATTTGCTGCGCACTATGAAGCAAGCGTTGCCAGTGCCTTATTGGTTGGGGCTTTGGCGGGCATGTTTATGTCACTCATCTTCGCATTTTTTACCCTGTCCTTAAGTACAAACCAGTCGGCTTGTGGCTTGGCACTGACCATTTTTGGGATTGGTATTTCGGCATTTATTGGTCAAAACTACGTGAGCATGGCTTTACCCGGCTTACAAAATATGAATATTCCTGGATTAGCAGATATTCCATTTATAGGCCCTGTGCTATTTCAACAAAACTATGTGGTTTATTTGTCGATTTTGGCCTTTGCCGTGATTTGGTGGGTATTGGCAAAAACTCGTTTAGGCTTGCTATTAAAAGCAGTGGGTGAGTCACCAGAAAGTGCACATGCAATGGGTTATAACGTCTTGGCCATTCGTTATTGTGCCGTGTTGTTTGGTGGTGCAATGGCAGGAGTTGGCGGTGCGTTTTTATCAACGGTATATACACCAATGTGGATTGAAAACATGGTGGCAGGACGTGGTTGGATTGCAATTGCCCTAGTCGTATTTGCGACATGGAAACCTACACGTCTTATGTTGGGTGCATACCTATTTGGTGGCGTCACAATTTTACAATTTCATGCGCAAGCATTGGGTTTAAAAGTGCCAAATGAGCTGCTTTCTGCATTGCCTTATGTGGCTACGATTGTCGTGCTTGTCATAATTTCACGTGACAAAAAATTATTGAAAATGAACTTACCTGCATCATTAGGTAAGACATTTACGCCATAACTCCCACAGATATAACAATAGAGATACGAATGAAAATTATCAGTGCAGATTATGTTCTGACCATGAATGAACAATTAGACTGTATTGAACAAGGGGCAGTGCTCATCGATGGTCAAATCATTCAGCAAGTTGGGACATTAGCAAAACTTCAAGCGCAGTATCCAGACGTAACAGTTGAACATTATGCAAATGGCTTACTTATGCCTGGTTTAGTGAATACACATTGTCACTCTGGTTTTTTGCGAGGGACTGCAGAAGGCTTGGCTGTATGGGATTGGTTGCAACAGTTTATTGATCCAATGCACCGCGTACTTCTGCCTGAAGATGCCAAAATAGCCTCTTACTTGTGTTATGCAGAGGCACTTCTGTCGGGTACGACCACAATAGTTGATATGTGGCGTTTTATGGATGGTAGTGCTGAAGCAGCTAAAGAACTTGGCATTCGTGCGGTATTGGTGCCTTATGTGGCAGAGCACCCTGACCACAACTACTTTGAAACGCTCAAAAGTAATGAGGCTTTACTCAATCGTTGGCACCAAAGCGCACAAGGTCGCATAGAGGTGTGGGTGGGGCTAGAGCATTTATTTTATGCACAAGAACCAGCATTAGATCGCATACAAAAGCTCTGTCAGGATTATCAAACGGGATTTCATACCCATAGCAATGAAAGTCAGTTTGATGTGCAAGAAAATTTGAAGCGTTATGGTGTGCGCCCGATCCAAACTCTGGAGCAGTTAGGCTTATTTGATGTACCTAAGTGCTTACTTGCACACTGTGTTTGGACAGATGCGACAGAAATAGATATTTTAAAAAATTACCGTGTAGGTGTGGCACATAATCCAATTTCAAACATGAAGTTGGCTTCTGGTGCGGCACCTATTACGCAAATGCTGGCCAAAGGTTTGGCCGTGGGCTTAGGCACAGACGGTGAAAAAGAGAATAATAATTTAGACATGTTTGAAGAAATGAAAACAGCGTCTTTATTGGCAAAATTCTCCAATTTAAATGCGGCATCTTTAGACGCATGGTCTGTGTGCAAAATGGCCACTTCTTTAGGAGCGAAAGCCTTAGGTATGCAAGACAAAATTGGCTCTTTAGAGACGGGAAAACAGGCAGATATGATTGTGGTAAATACGGCAACACCACGTATGACGCCACTGATTAAAGGAGGTCAATTATTTAACCTACATCACAATTTGGTTCATGCTGTACAAGGTCAAGATGTTGTCATGACGATGGTAGCAGGGCAAACATTGGTTAAAAATGGCCAGTTATTGAATGCAGATTTACAAAAATTGATTGATGACGTAAATATAGCTGCACCTAAACTGTTTAAACGCCGTGCAAAATGGTTGGCACAAAGTGGTACATCTGTTAATGAGCTACAACGCATTTAATACTTTCTGATCTAATTTTTTATTAAAAAAAATGCCTGTTTTAAGCAGGCATTTTAAATTGTGTTTAGATGAACTTGTATTTAACTTTGCTCTAAAAATTCTGAAATTGTTTGAGTAAAGATCTGTGCTTGTTCAATATTTGAAATATGTGAAGCTTCAATTTCAAATAGTGCGCTACTACGAATTTGATTCACTAAATATTGTCCATCTGCAACAGTTGTTACGGGGTCGAGCGTACCCGCGATGACTAAAAGTGGGATTCGTATTTGTGAAATCTCTGTCGTTAGATCCGCTTTAGCCAAAGCTTCACAACAGCTTGCATAACCTTCAGGGCTGCCAGCACCTAAGTCGTTAGAAAGTTTTGCAATCACTGCTGTGTTACTTTGGATAAAGGGTTCACTAAACCAGCGCGATGCAGCTGTACTGGCTATCGGTTCTAGGCCTTGTTCACGCACGAGTTTTGCGCGTTCAGTCCATGCGTGTTCTTGCCCAATTTTGGCTGCCGTATTACATACAATCACATGATTAAAACGTTCAGGATGATGGATGGCTAACCATTGGCCTGTAAGCCCACCCATAGAAATACCGCAAAATGATGCCGTTTTAATGGAGAGATGATCCATCAAGTGAATAACATCTTGGCCGAGTTGCGCCAATGTATATGGGCCTTTGGGTGCAGTTGATTCACCATGACCACGGGTGTCATAACAAATGATATAAAATAGTTTTTTCAGCACATCAACTTGCGGTTTCCACATCGAAAAATTGGTGCCTAATGAGTTTGAAAATATCAAGGTTGGCTTTGTATTATTGCCAAAAGTTTGATAGTTAATCTGAGCATCATTTGAATTGAATGTTGGCATTGAATCCCTCCCAAACTCCCTTGATACAGGGAGTGGATTTTAAATTAGTTAAATTTTTTCTATGATCAAAGCAATCCCTTGACCGACACCAATACACATCGAACAAAGTGCGAATTTCCCGTTGATTGCTTCGAGTTGATTCAAAGCAGTGGTAACTAAACGTGCGCCTGATGCACCGAGTGGATGTCCAATGGCGATCGCACCACCATTCGGGTTGACGCGAGCATCATCATCAGCAAGTCCTAAGTCACGTGTCACTGCAAGTGCTTGGGCTGCAAAAGCTTCATTCAGTTCAATTACATCCATTTGTGCAAGTGTTAAGCCAGTTTGCGAAAGCAGCTTTTTAATCGCAGGTGCAGGGCCAAAGCCCATAATCCGAGGTTCAACCCCAACTACTGTTGCAGCAATCACTTTGGCACGTGGTTTTAAACCATAGCGTGTAACGGCTTCATCAGATGCAATGAGTAGAGCGGCGGCACCATCATTAATGCCAGATGCATTACCTGCAGTCACTGTTCCATCTGCTTTCACCACAGGTTTAAGTTTTGTTAAAGCTTCAAGTGTGGTTGATGCGCGAGGGTGTTCATCCGTATCAATTACAACAGGCTCGCCTTTACGCTGAGCGATGTGTACGGGAATAATTTCATTGGCAAAAAAACCACGTGCTTGGGCTGCTGCAGTGCGTAGTTGACTATTCAATGCGAATTTGTCTTGATCTTCACGATTGATCTTAAATTGCTCGGCGACATTTTCTGCCGTTTGTGGCATGGTTTCGACACCATACATTTCTTTGAGTTTAGGGTTGATAAAGCGCCAACCCATAGTGGTGTCTTCAATTTTTTGAGTACGACCATAGGCTGCTTCAGATTTACCCATAACTAAAGGCGCGCGTGACATTGACTCTACACCGCCAGCAATAATCAGATCTACTTCACCCGATTTAATCGCACGTGCAGCCATAGCTACTGCATCAAGAGATGACCCACAAAGGCGGTTTACTGTGGTAGCAGGGACTTGGTAAGGGACGCCTGCAAGTAGCGCAGACATACGGCCGACATTACGGTTATCTTCACCGGCTTGGTTGGCACAGCCAAAGATAATGTCATCTACTTTTTCCCAATTTACAGTTGGGTTGCGTTCCATAATGGCTTTGATTGGCAAAGCACCGAGATCATCTGCACGAATTGGTGCTAAACCACCTGCATAGCGGCCGAAAGGTGTACGAATAGCATCAATAATATAGGCATTTTTCATTTTTTAAATCCTAGAAACACAGCTCCTCCCTTTGTAAAAGGGAGGTTGGGAGGGATTTACAGGAAGTTAATTTTTATTATTAATCCTCCCTAAATCCCCCCTTTAAAAAAGAGGGAATATTTTGCTTTAAGCAGTCGCATCAATTAGCTTCGCACCTGTTAGTGACTGTAATTCTTCAAAAGAAAGACCTTCAACTTTTTCAAGAACTTTCATGCCTTCTGAAGTCACATCAATCACACATAAATCAGTATAAATTCGGTCTACACACTTCAAGCCTGTCGCTGGGTAATTCAGTTCTGCAACAATCTTTGGTTCACCTTTTTTAGTGACATGATCGGTCGTAATAAAGACTTTTTTTGCGCCTACAGCTAAGTCCATTGCACCACCTACAGCAGGAATCGCATCAGGTGCACCAGTGTGCCAATTGGCAAGATCGCCATTTTGTGCAACTTGGAATGCTCCTAAAACTGCGATGTCTAAGTGACCGCCACGCATCATGGCAAATGAGTCACCATGATGGAAAAATGCACCACCTGTCAGCATCGTGACAAATTCTTTGCCTGCATTAATCAGTTCAGGGTCTTCTTGTCCAACCTCGGGCTTTTCACCAAAGGCCAATAAACCATTTTCTGAATGTAAAAATACGTCCTTATCTGAAGGCAAGTAGTTGGCAATTTTGGTCGGGAGGCCAATGCCTAAGTTCACATAAGCACCGTCAGGGATATCTTGCGCCACACGTTCAGCAATTTGGTCGCGAGTTAATTTGGTATAGCTCATATAAAAATCTCCAATTACTGTGCAGGTGTGACAGCAACAACGTGCTGTACAAAAATGCCTGGGGTAATAATGTGCTCGGGGTCTAAAGCACCAAGTTCAACCACTTCAGAAACTTGGGCAATGGTAATATCCGCGGCCATTGCCATAATTGGGCCAAAATTGCGAGCAGATTTGCGATAAACCAAATTACCCCAACGGTCACCTTGAGAGGCTTTAATCAGTGCAAAATCGGCTTTAATTGGATTTTCTAGCACATAATCTTTGCCTTCATAGTTCAGCATAGGTTTAGCTTCGGCAAGTAAAGTCCCAAAACCTGTAGGTGTATAAATTGGCCCAAGTCCCATACCTGCAGCTTGTATACGACAGGCAAGGTTACCTTGAGGAACCAGCTCAAGCTCAATTTTTCCGGCACGGTATAATTCATCAAAAACCCAAGAGTCAGATTGACGGGGGAAAGAACAAATAATTTTGCGTACAGCACCGGCTTTAAGCAATTTGGCAAGGCCGTAATCACCATTACCTGCATTATTATTTACAATCACTAAGTCTTTAATGCCCAGTTCGATCAGGCCATCGATCAGTTCTGCTGGCTGTCCTGCCGTACCAAAACCGCCAATCATAATGGTTGAGCCATTTTTGATTTGTGAAAGTACTTCAGTTAATGAAGTCTGACTTTTATCGATCATATACGTACCTATACTATAAAGTTTTAGAATCTGTTGAGCCTGTCATAGCTGTTTGAGAGGCTATTTTTGTACTCGGTTTACTTAAAAGCAAATGCGCAATAATCCCGATACAAATCCCCCAAAAAACTGAACTCAGCCCCATAAAATGCATGCCTGAAGCTGTTGCTAAAAATGTAATTAGCGCCGCATCTCTTTGACTTTCATCTTTCATCGCCACGGATACATTGGTGGCAATTGCGCCTAAAAGCGCTAGACCTGCAAGGGCTGCAACGAGTTCTTTAGGTAATAAGCTAAAGAGCAAAACAATGCTTCCAGCAAAGAGACCACCGAAGATGTAAAAAATGCCGTTGGCAATTCCTGCGATGTAGCGTTTGTCTTTAAGTTCATGTGCATCTTTACCCATGCATAAAGCAGCAGTGATGGATGCGAGAACTATGGTGATTGCGCCGACACATGCGACAGCTAATGACGCTAAGCTGGTCACGGTAATAATGGGTTTGGCAGGTGTGTCATAACCGCTGAGTTTCATCATGGCCATGCCTGGTAAAAATTGGCCTGAAAGGCTGACTAAAATCAGGGGAAGGGCTAAATTAAGTAAGCTGTTGAGTGTCCACTCAGGGCTAATACACTGCGGAATGGCTAAACTGAAGTGGATGTCGACAGGGTTCATTTTGCCAAAGATTAAACTGAGGACTACGCCTGTCACGAGTACCCAAAGCATGCTATAGCGCGGGTTGAGTCGTTTTGACACTAAAAAAACCAACAGCATGCCAAATACAATCAAGGGCATACTGTCGGTGGCATTAAACAGACCAAGTCCAAACTGAAATAAAATACCTGCCATCATGCCTGCAGCGATGGATTGCGGAATCCATTTTAAAAGTTTGTCGAAATAACCTGTTAATCCAATAATTAAGATCACAATTGCTGCCGTAATGTAGGCAGCGACGGCTTCATTCAAGCTAATATTGGGAAAAAGCGTGACTAAAAGTGCCGTGCCGGGTGCAGACCAAGCAGTAATCACAGGTACTTTGTATTTGATGGATAAAAAAATACCTGCAACTGCTGCACCAATAGAAATACCCCAGATCCATGAGATCATCATCTCAGGTGCAACATCTGCTTTCTGTGCAGCTTGAAAGAAGATAATTAATGGCCCTGAATAGGAAATCAGCACAGCTAAAAATCCTGCAACAGTTGCTGAAAGTGACCAATCTTCTTTTAATGTTTTCAACAGGGTCGCCATTGTTGTTGCCTCCATGCTTTCAAAAATGATCCTGAAATCGATCAGCTTTAGCCCTGATCACCGCCGCCTACTGGAACGACAGTTCCGGTCATATAAGATGATTCATCGGATGCTAAAAATAAGATCGCATTCACTTGCTCTTGAATCGTGCCGTACCGCCCGAGGAAAGTACGGTCAATGGTTTGATCAACCACTTGCTGCATCCATTGCTTTTCATCATCCGATAATGGATTGGCATTGCGTGGGACTTTACGTGGCGGCGCTTCTGTACCGCCAGTTGCCACAGCATTCACTCGGATACCATCTTGAGCATGTTCAAAAGCAAGTGCAGCCGTTAAGCCATTTACGCCACCTTTGGACGCAGAATAGGGCACACGGTTAATTCCACGTGTCGCAATAGACGACACATTGACAATCGTACCGCGCTGATTTTCGATCATTTCAGGTAATACCGCACGGCAGCACCACATTGTTGGAAACAGTGAACGGTTCACTTCTTTGATGATTTCATCTTCAGAAAACTCCTGAAATGGTTTCATCCAAATTGCACCGCCTACGTTATTGATCAGCACATCTACACGGCCATAGGTTGCAATGGCTTGGGCTACGACGAATTCTGCACCTGCAAAAGTCTCAAGATTGGCTTTAACAATAATGGCATCGCCATCATGCGCTTCAATTTCAGCCAGTGTTTCTTCCACATAGTCAGAAAGATCGGCCAATACAACTTGAGCGCCTTCACTTGCAACTTGTAAAGCCACACCGCGTCCAATACCTTGTGCTGCACCGGTCACAATGACCACTTTATTTTCAAAACGGTTGTTATGGTTCATTTATGTCTCTACCTCTATATGTCTAACGTAGTCAGATGCTTAGTTCGCAGAGAATTTTTCAAATAAGAAACTAGCAGGTTTAATGTTTTCACCATCTAACCAACCACGTACAGCTTCTACCATTGGCACAGGGCCACATAGGTAGACATCAACATCACCCGCATTTAACCATTCGTTTTCAATATGGTTGGTCACATAGCCTTTGCGTTCATGCTTAGATTCAGGGCTTGCCACTACCGTGCGGTAGTCAAACCAATTGAACTTTGCTTTTAAGGCATTGAGTTTTTCTATGGCAACAAGATCGAAGTCATTGGTCACACCAAAGACCAAACGAACAGGGTGTTCTGCGCCTTTTTCTTCTAAAACTTGCAGCATGGACATAAACGGGGCAATACCTGTGCCGCCTGCAAGCATCAATACAGGGCGTGCCACATTACGTAAGTAAAAACTGCCAAAAGGGCCGGTAAAAGTCATTTTGTCGCCCGCTTTGGCATTGACGCTTAAAAAGTCACTCATCTTGCCGTTCGGCACGTTACGTACCACAAAACTTGTCAGACGGTTGCCCGGTTTTGAGCTAAAAGAATAAGAGCGTGTTTCAGTCGTTCCAGGAATGCCGACATTGACATATTGGCCCGCAAGGAAGTTGATATCAGGCTGACCTTCATCGAGTTGAATATCAAATGTAATGGTCGAGTCAGATAGGTTGTCTACACTGACCAATGTACCTTGTAAGGCTTTAATTTCAGTTTTACAGACATCTGAAGTGGCTTGAATTTGGAAAACTGCATCAGAAGTCGGTTTACATTGGCAAGCCAAGATATAACCTTCAGCCGCTTCTTCAGGTGTAAGGGCATCTTCAATATAGGTTTCTTCAGGCATATCAAAGCTGCCCGATTCACAGAATGCACGGCAAGTACCACATGCGCCATCACGGCAATCTAGCGGAATGTTAATTTTTTGACGGTAAGCAGCATCAGAAAGCGTTTCACCTTGTGCAACTGAAATAAAACGCGTAACGCCATCTTCAAATTGAAGTGCAACATTGTGGTTTGACATGGCTGAATATCCTTTTAAAAATCGGTGTAACTGAGACCTTTCAGCCAAATATCCTTCTGGCTGAAAGGTGACATTGCTGTCTATACTTAGAGGTGATAGATATCGATGACTTGATTGATGTAATCATTTTTCAGCACCACGTATTTACTTAAGATTTGCGGCTGTTCTGCTGAAAAGTCGATTTCATAACGTGACATGCCAAAGTAGCTGTAATTGGTTTTGTAACGGAAACTCAAGGTGTTCCAGTTAAAACGCACAGTGACTTTAGTGCCATCACGCTCAATGACTTCGATATTATTAATGTGGTGACTGGTACGGGTATCAGGCATGGTTGCTGATGAGCGTTCAGTCTTAATTCGAAAAACGCGGTCTTCTAAACCTTGACGGTCAGGGTAGTAAATTAATGAAATTTCAGACTGAGGGTCGGTCGTTAATTTGTCGTCGTCGTCCCAAGCTGGCATCCAAAATGAGGCCGATGGGGCATAGCACTCGATCCAATCGTCCCATTGTTCATCATCTAAAAAGCGTGCTTCTCGGTAGAGAAATTGTGCAATAGTTTCGAGCGTGATCGCATCTTGTTGAACGGCTGCATTCATGCGCTTTCTCCCATTGCAGAAGCTTCAATTTCTGCCAATTCCTTTTCCGCTTGAATGGCATGCTTCATCATTTTTAACCAATATTGATGCTGTGCAAGATACAAACCTTCATCTTCAGTTTTAATACCGCTGAGGATTGGTTTGAGTCCAATTTCATTGGCGGCTTCATCTGGGCCTTGAATCCAATGTTTTGAACCGCGGCACATATCGTTCCATTCCAGTTCAATGCCTGCATAGCCGGCTTGGCAGGCACGGAATTCTTCTAGATCATCTGGTGTTGCCATGCCTGAGGCATTGAAGAAATCTTCATACTGACGGATACGGCGTGCACGTGCATCTGGCGCTTCACCCACAGGGGCAATACAGTAAATCGTCACTTCAGTTTTATTGACTGAAATTGGACGCAACACTCGGATTTGTGAACCAAACTGATCCATCAAATACACGTTTGGATATAAACAAAGATTACGTGAACGCTCGATCATCCATTTCGACATCGGTGCGCCAAATTTCTCGGTATATTCTTCAGCTTTAACATAGTTTGGACGGTCTTCTGGGTTTGCCCATTGTGTCCAAAGCAACATGTGGCCATGTTCAAAGCCATACGAGCCACCGCCTTGTTTACCCCAAGAGCCTGCGCTCATGGCACGAATGTTATCGGCTGCTTGCGCTTCTTTACGGTGCTGTGTGGTTGCTGCATAGTTCCAATGCACCGCAGACACGTGGTAACCATCTGCGCCATTTTCGGCAGTCAGTTTCCAGTTGCCTTCATAGGTATAAGTTGATGAACCGCGCAGCACTTCAAGGCCTTGTTCGGATTGGCCGACGATCATGTCGATAATCTTGCTGGTTTCACCTAAGTACTCTTCTAGTGAAGGCACATCAGGGTTTAAGCTGCCAAATAGGAAACCTTTATAACTTTCAAAGCGTGCAACTTTCTTTAAGTCATGCGAACCATCTTGGTTAAAACAGTCTGAATAACCTGCTTCAGATGGATCTTTGACTTTCAGCAATTTTCCTGAGTTGTTAAATGTCCAGCCGTGGAAAGGGCAAGTGTAAGTTGCTTTGTTGCCTTTTTTATGACGGCAAAGCTGTGCGCCGCGGTGTGAGCAAGCATTGATCATGGCATTCAGTTCACCTTGGCGGTTACGCGCAATGATGATCGGCTGACGGCCAATATAGGTGGTGTAGAAATCGTTATTATTTGGAATTTGGCTTTCGTGTGCCAAGTACACCCAGTTGCCTTCAAAGATGTATTTCATCTCTAGGTCAAACAGGGCTTGATCTGTAAATACAGAACGATGAAGTTTAAATTCACCACTTTCAAAATCGTCTACAAGTAATTCATCTATACGATCGAGGTGGCTGGTATTTATGACTGGAATACGTGGCATATCCTTTCTCCAACTTTCCAAATTTGGGGGAAGTCACACAGATGTCATGACAATGTCATCCTGCAGACATCTGAGTTTCCTAATCTATGGGTATTAAGCGCTAGCGCGACGGCGGTCAACTTCTGTTGATGGAGCTTCTGTTTGCTCTTTCACCAACTCAACATTGAACGTGATGTGTTTAAACGGTTGGTTTAAACCACGGCGGGTAATTTCAGCTTCGTCAGTGACATCAACAGCCGTTGCAACGAGACCTTCACGGGTTGCAAAAGCGAAGTCGTCCCATAGGTATTGATCACCTTCGATGTTGAATTGAGTCGTTAGCTTGCGGTAGCCTGGTGCAGAAATAAAATAATGCACATGAGATGGACGGTTGCCATGACGGCCAAGTTTGTCTAATACAAATTGTGTTGTGCCTTCAGGCGGACAGCCATAGCCAACAGGCATCGTTGTTTGTGCAATATATTTGCCGTCTTGATCACTAAAAATTGTGCGACGTAGATTGAAGTCAGATTGTGACTTATCAAAGAAAGAGTAGTTACCTAAGCTGTTGGCATGCCAGATTTCAACTTTTGCACCTTCAATGATATTGCCTGCAGTATCCTTCACTGTACCTTCAATAAATAAAGTTGGAATCTTATCTGTTTCAGTACCATCGTCCATACGAGCAAAGCCAACAGATTCAGGTGCACCTGCAACATAAAGCGGGCCTTCAATGGTACGCGGCGTACCGCCTGTAATACCTGCTTTGGCATCTGCTTCATCGGCACGTAAGTCTAGGTAATGTTCTAGGCCAAGGCCTGCTGCCAATAAGCCTAATTCATTGGCCTGACCTGCATCGGTAAAATATTCCAAACCTTTCCACAGTTCTGATTGTGAAATATCTAAGTCTTCAATGGCCTGAAATAAATCACCTAAAAGGCGTACAACAACTTGCTGAACACGTGCATCTACAGGTTTGGTTGCCGTATCTATATTCATTGTTTTGACTAAAGTATCAATGTCTTGACGGTTCATACTATTGCTCCTTAAGTATGTTTTTTGGGTGGCTGATGTGATTTTTATAATTTCACTTGGCTGCCACATTCCTTGTTAAATAACCCTTAGGATGTGATTGACTGTTTTAATTAACTGTCATTGTCACGGATAGAAGATGGATGACGGTTTAAAGCCATTACTTCAATATTCATGTAGGGATATAGCGGTAGACCCTGCAAAATGTTGTGCAGTTCTTCATTGCTTTCCACATCAAAAATACTGATGTTCGAGTACTGGCCTGTAATACGCCAAATGTGACGCCACTTACCTTGAGTCTGCAATTCTTGTGAATAGGCTTTTTCTACAGCCTTAATTTCATTTGCTTTTTCCGCTGGCATGTCCAGAGGAATATTCACGTCCATTCGTACTTGAAAAAGCATGTGAAGCTCCTGATTTAAGTTTATTTGCGACGCAAGTTATCAAGTTTGTCTTGATCTAACTCAATGCCTAAACCTGATGTTTTTGGCACAGCAAGTTCAAAATTTTGATATTGCAAAGGGGTTTTTAAAATTTCTTCGGTAAGCAACAACGGGCCAAAAAGTTCTGTTCCTGCGGCCAAATTTTCAAAGGTTGAAAATAAATGCGCAGATGCAATTGTCCCGATAGGGCCTTCTAACATGGTGCCGCCATAAAGATCGATTCCTGCCAAATTGGCAATGGTGGCAACATCTTTAGCTTCTAAAAGTCCACCAGACTGCGCAACTTTGACTGCAAATACGGAGGCGGCATTGGTACGTGCAAGGCGATACGCCGAACTTGGACCCATTAAAGATTCATCCGCCATAATGGCAATATCGAAACGGCGACTTAGGCGTTGCATGGCATCAATATTGTCAATTGCACAAGGTTGCTCAATGAGATCAACACCACCATCTTGTAAAAGCTGTATGCCTTTAAGGGCATCAAGTTCTGACCACGCACGGTTTACATCTACGCGAATCGAAATATCTGTACCTAAAGCTTGTTTAATCGCAAGCACATGCTCAACATCTGCTTCTACAGGACGTGAACCAATTTTGAGTTTGAATGTATTGTGACGTTTAATCGCTATCATTTTTTGCGCTTCGGCAATATCTTTGCTGGTATCACCAGAAGCCAACACCCAAAGCACAGGTACACTTTCACGTAAACGGCCACCCAATAACTCCGATAGCGGTAGATTCAAACGCTGTGCTTGAATATCTAAAAGTGCAGTTTGAATGGCGCATTTCGCAAAACGGTTACCGTTAATATTTTTTTTCAACACGCGCATAATTTGCGCAATGTTGTGTACTTTTAAAGTTTTAAGTAATGGTGAAAAATAAGTGTCAATATTGGTTTTGATGCTTTCAGGACTTTCTTCACCATAACCTAAGCCACCAATGGTGGTTGCTTCGCCCCAACCGACAAATCCATCTTCAGTGGTAATTTTAATTAGAACCAAAGTTTGGGTTTGCATCGTCGCCACCGCCATTTTGTGTGGGCGGATGGTCGGGATTTCGACTAAAAGTGTTTCGACTGATTTGTACATGTTTACTCTTCGCAAACTTGCGTTTCATGGCTCTTGTGATATACCTTAAAAGAATAAAATTTGACTGTCGAAGATCAAATTTGCATTTTTATATACATAAAAGGTATGGAATTGAATGGAACTCAGACACCTTCGCTATTTTGTTGCAGTTGTAGAGGAGCAAAGCTTTACCAAAGCTTCTGAAAAATTATTTATTGCTCAACCGCCTTTGAGCCGTCAAATTCAGAACCTTGAAGCAGAGCTTGGTATACAGCTTTTTGAGCGTGGAAGCCGCCCATTAAAGACCACGGAAGCAGGGCAATTTTTCTATCAGCATGCTGTTAAACTTTTGTCTAATGCTGAAGAAATAAAAACCATGGCACAGCGTATTGGACTGGTCGAAAAAACAGTGACAATGGGTTTTGTAGGCTCTTTGCTTTATGGTTTATTGCCCAAAATTGTGTATTTGTTTCGCAAGCAACATCCAAATTTGAAAATTGAGCTCATTGAAATGAGCACCAAAGACCAAATTTCGGCTTTAAAAGAGGGGCGTATTGATGTTGGATTTGGACGGTTAAGAATTTCAGATTCAGCTGTGCGTCGGGTCTTATTAAGAGAAGAACCTTTAATGTTGGCCGTACATGCCAGCCATCCTTTAGCCGAGCAAGCACAAGGCGTGTATTTGGCAGATATTGTCGATGAACATATGTTTTTATATCCAAGCCATCCAAAACCCAACTTTTCCACACAAGTCAGACATTTGTTTGCTGAACATAGTTTAGACCCCAAAAATTTAAAGGAAGTCCGTGAAATTCAGTTGGCGCTAGGGTTGGTGGCAGCAGGAGAAGGTTGCTGTGTAGTGCCTGAAAGTGCACAAACCATTAAATTTCCGCATTTACATTATTTACCTATCCTTGATGATTCGGCGGTGAGTCCTATTTTTCTTGCTATTCGAAGTATGGATGAAAGCGATGATATTCGCTCCTTATTTGATTGTATTTATCAAGTATATGACTTAGAAGCGATTAGCTACGACAGAGCAACCATTTAATCATTGAGAAAATGTATAGAATGCTTATATTAAAATAATTAAAAATAAACCGTAAATACCTTTTTAATTACGTGAAATATATATTTTAAGGCAAATCTAATATTGATTTTAGATTTGCTTTTTTTATGAATCAGTTTAGTAAAGCACTTCGAATTAAAAATATTTTTTTGCTATTTTTTATGGCTTTTAGTGACTTAATTATTTGTTTCAAAGAAAGAAATTTAGGCTTTACTTTAAAGGTATAAATATAGAGCTCATCAGTTTTGGACATAAAAACACCTTTGCTTCATTGTTTTTGTGAATAAAAAATTCACAAGCAGGAGGCTTAGCGTGAATACACAACAACTCAATATCAATTCGATTGTAGATGAAGCCAAGTTTAGCCCATTTCATTGGGGCGTATTAATTTGGTGCTTACTGATTATTATTTTTGACGGTTATGATCTGGTCATTTATGGCGTCGCTTTACCACTTTTGATGCAAGAATGGTCGCTCAGTGCAGTACAAGCAGGGTTATTGGCCAGTACAGCACTCTTTGGCATGATGTTTGGCGCCATGTCATTTGGGACTTTGTCAGATAAATTAGGACGCAAAAAAACCATTATGATTTGCGTTGGGCTGTTTAGTGGCTTTACCTTTTTGGGTGCATTTGCTTCTAATCCCATTGAGTTTGGCCTACTACGCTTTTTAGCTGGCCTTGGCATTGGTGGTGTAATGCCGAATGTGGTTGCACTCATGACTGAATATGCACCTAAACGTATCCGCAGTACCTTAGTTGCACTCATGTTTAGTGGTTATGCCATTGGTGGTATGGCTTCTGCATTACTCGGGGCTTGGCTGATTGCCGATTATGGCTGGAAAATCATGTTTTATATCGCATGTATTCCATTTTTAGCTTTACCCTTGATTTGGAAGTTTCTACCCGAATCGCTGATGTTTTTGACCCAAAAAGGCCAAACAACAGCAGTTGCAGAAATTGTGCAAAAAATTGCACCCGAACAAGCTGTCACAGCACAAACGCAGTTTGTCTTAAATGAAAGCAATAGCAATGAAGCACCATTTAAGGCTTTATTCCAGCAAGGTCGTACCTTTAGTACCATCATGTTTTGGATTGCATTTTTCATGTGCTTACTCATGGTGTACGCACTTGGTAGTTGGTTGCCTAAACTCATGATTCAAGCAGGCTATTCACTTGGTGCAAGCATGCTGTTCTTATTTGCACTCAACATCGGTGGTATGGTTGGCGCGATTGGTGGCGGGACATTGGCAGATAAATTCCACTTAAAACCTGTATTAAGCATTATGTTTACTGTTGGTGCGATTGCGCTGGTGTTACTTGGTTTTAATAGTCCTCAATTTGTATTGTATTTGCTCATTGCGGTTGCAGGAGCAGCGACTATTGGCTCGCAAATCTTACTTTATACCTTTGTGGCACAGTTCTATCCAGCTGCTGTCCGTTCGACGGGTATGGGTTGGGCATCAGGTATTGGTCGTATTGGTGCAATTGTCGGGCCTGTACTGACTGGGGCATTACTCACCTTAGAATTACCACATCAAATGAATTTTCTTGCGATTGCAATACCAGGTGCAATTGCTGCAATTGCCATATTTTGTGTGAACTTAAAGGCATCTGTAGATGGTGTAACGAGTACGCATACTTCATCAGAAAAAGCCACGCCAATCAAAAGTACCGCACATTAATTTAAATACACACTGACATGACACATTAAGTTTATATATTGATTTGAAAGGTAAAAATCATGGGTTTAATGTGTCAATGAAATGGAAAATGGGGTTATACCCAAACTCAGGATGAATCAAAAAATGTTAAGTTTCAAATTAAACCGACTTGTCATAGCATGTGCGTGTAGTTTCCCAATAATGAGCTTTGCAGCCTCAACTACCGATGCCGAAATCCAACAGCTACGTGACGAAGTAAAAGCTTTAAAGCTATTAATGCAGCAATATGCGCAGCAACAACAGAGCAATCAACAAAGCTTGCAACAGATACAAGCCAGCACGGCTAAAATAAATACTGAAAATACACCTGCATTAAAAGTGGAAGGAACGCGCCTCAAAACCAAAGCAGGTGCAGAATTGACCTTTTATGGCAATGTGCGAGCCGATGCGTCATACCAAGCGGAAGGCGGTAGCGCAACGCGTTTATACAATCAAATAAATACAGTGCCATTAACGGGTAATAATGAAAGTTCAGATCGCTTAAAAGCTTCGCTTGCTGCCACACGTTTAGGCTTAGACTTTAAAACGGATACATCTGGCAAAGATATTAACGCTAAACTTGAGGTCGACTTTTTAGGTACCAATGATGCACTTCGTATTCGTCATGCCTATATGAATTATGGCAATTGGTTAATTGGTCAAACATGGTCAAACTTTGCCGTACCTGATTATATGCCTGAAACAATAGATGCTTTAGGGTATGTTGGTGGTGCAGTCAAACGAACTCCACAAGTCCGTTATAGCCACAAATTCAGTCCAATCACCAATGTTGTATTGGCGGCTGAAGATGCAAAGGATGAAAGTTCAAATATGCGTTTACCTGCTTTAACTGCACGCTTAAACCATCAACTGAATGAGCGCGTACAACTCAGTGCACGTGCAATGGGCACAGAGAAAAAAACGGATACCGATGCTGAAATGGCATGGGGTGTTGGTTTAGGTGCAAAATGGGATGTGACCGACAAAACGATGATTAAGGCAGACTATTACCATGTGAAGGGCGATAGTAGTTTTGTCTCTTGGAGTAACCAAGGTTTTGTTACGAATGCCAATAAAGACATCATTGCTAGGAATGAATTTGACTCGATCACTTTAGGTATTACACAGCAATTTAGTCCACAACTACGAGGCACACTCGGTTATGGTTATATGAAGGCTGATCAAAATGATGCGTATATCAATGCATTAACGGATAAAACCAAAGCCAATAAAGACTTATGGCAAGCTTGGGCCAATCTTTTTTATAGCCCAATTAAACCGATCAGTTTAGGACTAGAATATGTTTATGGTGAAAGAGAAGCCTTTGCTCCCGCACCAAATGGTAGTCAAACAGGCACAGACAATCGAGTAAATGCTGTCGCAATGTATAACTTCTAGTCGATTTAATCGCTTAGCTTAAGCCTATAGTTTTACAATAAAAAATCTAAATATATAAAAAGCCTGTATTGATGCAGGCTTTTTAGTTTTTAAGTCAAAATTTAGGAACGCAATTCACTATGTTGATGTATGGATAGACATAATTGTTGCATAGCATATTGCATCGTATCGTTCCATTCAAAGGAACAGTTCAGACGGATATAATTTTGTGTGCTTTTTTCTAGCCGAAACAAAACACTAGGTGCTATGCCAATATTTTGTTTTAAAAGATTTTCATAAATTTTAAAGCTGTCACAGTGTTGGGCTAGTTCAATCCAGAGGAAATAACCGCTGGCAAAAAAATGAATTTGGCAATCTACAGGTAAATGCTGCGCTAAATAATCATAAAATACTTGTTTGTACTGAGCTAAACGACTACGCAAATGACGTAAATGTTTTTCATAATGATGGTGTGACAAAAAGTCGACTAAGGCATTTTGCACCAAGGGACTCACTGAAACTGTACTCATAAGTTGCAAATGTTGAATCGCATCTGAAAATTGACGAGCATGAACCCAGCCTACACGTGTGCCCATACCGAGTGTTTTGGAAAAAGTAGAGCAATGTAATACACGTTGATGTCGATCAAAATAAGTCATGGGTAAAGGTTTATGTTTGCCGTAGCTTAATTCTGCATAGACATCATCTTCAATCAAATACACTTGATAGTGATGTAAAAGATCTGCAATTTTTTGCTTAATCGAATTTGGCACTGTATAGCCCACTGGGTTT
The DNA here is from genome assembly GCF_003419885.1 of Acinetobacter sp. SWAC5. Lineage (NCBI taxonomy): Bacteria > Pseudomonadati > Pseudomonadota > Gammaproteobacteria > Moraxellales > Moraxellaceae > Acinetobacter > Acinetobacter sp. SWAC5. Next base: position 80,879 of record NZ_QUWR01000010.1, on the reverse strand, counting down.
TGCACATTCAACATGAGCCAGCAGACTTTAATCGGGTACTGTTTTAGCGCTTGCTCAAAGGCAACAAGATCAAAACCATGTTCGGCATCTGTAGGAATGGTGACCACTTCTAGACCTAAGCGTTCAGCTGCTTGCCATGCACCATAAAACACGGTGTCTTGTAATAAAATAAAATCCCCAGGCTGTGTGAGAGCCTCTAAGGCCAAATTAAGGGCGTTCAAAGCTCCTGATGTAATGACAATGTCATCTGTTTCGCATTGCACACCTTGTAAAATATAGCGATTTGCAATGATTTGACGTAATGCATGATTGCCTGGTGGCATATTGTCACTGTTTAAATAGCTATGCTTACGTTTTGCATGCTGTGCTAAAAGTTGCATAAATTTAGGGTTATACAAAAGCTCAGGGTTTGGAAAGGCTGAACCAAAAGGCAATATATCGCTGTGCTGTATACTTTTTAAATAACGAAAAACCGTAGAGTTGATCTGAATTTGTTTGCTGTGTTGCATCTGAGTAAGCGGTGGGTGTATGAAAGATTTAGGCTGAGAAACATAGTATCCCGACTTATCTTTGGCATAAATTAAGCCTTTAGCTTCAAGTATTTGATAAGCATTTAAAACAGTAATAAGGCTATAACCCGAAAGTTGGGCTTGCTCACGTAAAGAAGGCAGTTTCTCGTGGGGTTTCCACTGACCATTTTCAATAAATTGCTCAATGCTATGGGCTAATTTTTCAGACTTAAACATGCTACAGCCTAAATATCTGTATCTATAATTTAACTAAAATAACTTATTTTTAATATATTTAAAGGGATTTAATGCCAATTAACCTTAACTGTTATATTTTTTTAATGTATTTCTGTATCTAGCCCAAGGGATTGTTGGCTTTCATAATGAGTTATCACTTCATTGAGTTTACAGGTGAGTCTATGAATCAAAAGCCCCAAGATAAAGCACCACAGTATGCGGATAGCAGTCTTTCAGACAAAGCTTTTAAAAATATGATTATTTGGTTTGCGATTTATGCAGGTTTATTTTGCCTTGGTGTTGCGATTGCTGTGAATGCAGACAAAATTAATATGGGCTAAACAAAACCATTAAGCCAGCATAATCATTTTTAACTTGCTCTCATTCTGCTAAAAAAGCTCAATAGTGTTGAGCTTTTTTTTAGTTGCCTATTTTTAGCTAAATTTTTTACTCAATGAGATTTTCAGACATTAAATTGGTGTAAAAGATCATTTTCAAACGCTCTATTCTAATTTAAAAATAGTTACGCAAATAAGCACTTGCACACTTTTGCAAAAAAGCTAGTCAAAATGAATAAACTAAGTTAAATATAAAACTGAGCAAAATGCATAGCGACGTATTTTGACTGACGAACTTTTATAAAAATCACTGAAATATAAAACCCAATGATGGGCAAATGGAAATAACAACATAGCATAAGGAGCACGGCATGCTTGGAAATATGATGTTTCAGCCACTACTGATTAGTAGCATGATTGAACATGCTGGACGTTATCATGCGGACAGTTTAGTCATTTCAAAAAATACCGATTTAAGTATTACTGAAACGACGTGGGGAAAAATACACGATAACTCCAAACGTTTTGCCCAAGTATTACAATCCTTTGGTTTTGTTTTAGGTGATCGTGTCGCTACGATCGCATGGAATAACCATCGACATTTAGAATCGTGGTATGCCATTTCGGGGAGTGGGTTGGTCTGTCACACCATTAATCCACGACTTTTCCCAGAGCAATTGGTATTTATTATTAATGATGCAGCTGATAAAGCGCTTTTATTTGATAAAACATTTTTACCACTGATTAAAGCCGTTAAGCCCTTACTAAAAAGTGTAGAACATTATATTTGCTTAGATGCACCTGATGATGCTGTACGTGAAGCCATTCCAGATGTTTTATTTTATGATGAGTTAATTGCAGGTCATTCTGCACAATTTACATGGCCCGTGATTGATGAACTTAGCGCCAGCTCATTGTGCTACACATCAGGCACTACAGGTAATCCAAAAGGCGTACTGTATAGCCACCGCTCAACTGTATTACATAGCTACGCGATTAGCATGCCAGATTCCTTAAATATCTCTGCACGTGATGTCATGATGCCAGTTGTGCCAATGTTTCATGTCAATGCTTGGGGAACGCCTTATGCAGCCGCGATGGCAGGCTGTACCTTGGTACTGCCAGGGCCAGGCTTAGACGGTGCAAGCTTAGTGGGTTTAATTGATCGCTATAAAGTGAGTGTTGCCTTAGGCGTACCAACCATTTGGCAAGGTCTCATTAATGCAGCGCAACAATCAGGTAGCCAGCTTACAAGCTTAAGCCGTAATGTGGTGGGGGGATCGGCTTGCCCACCTGCGATGCTAAAAGCATTTAAAGATCAGTTTAACTGTGAAACCATCCATGCTTGGGGAATGACGGAAACCAGTCCTTTAGGTTCTGCCAACCAATTTAAAGCCAAGCATATGGGCTTATCTGACGAAGAAAAATTGCAGGTTCGTCTTTCTCAAGGTCGTCCACCATTTGGTGTCGATTTAAGAATTACCGATGAAGAAAATGGGACCCATGAAGTCAGCCGTGATGGTGAAACCACAGGCAATTTACAAATCAAAGGTCATTGGATTATCAAAAACTACTTTGCTAAAGAAAACAGTGTCTTAACTATTGATGGTTGGTTTGATACGGGTGATATTGCAACCTTAAATGAAGATGGCTACCTTAAAATTAGTGACCGCTCTAAAGATTTAATTAAATCTGGTGGTGAATGGATTTCATCTGTTGATTTAGAAAATCTAGCCATGGGGCATCCTAAAATTGCGATGGCGGCTGTGATTGCGGCAGAGCATGAAAAATGGGATGAACGACCTATTTTAATTGCAATTAAAAAGCCTGATGTAGATTTAAATGAATCAGAGATTCTTGATTTTTATACCGATAAGGTAGCAAAATGGCAAATTCCAGATAAAGTAATTTTTGTAGAGAGCATTCCACTAAGTGGTACTGGAAAAATGCTGAAAAAAGATTTGCGTGAGCAGTTTGGTAAAGTGCTATTAAGTACTTAAGTAGTGCCAAAATTACGCATTTAATCTAAGCCCACAATGCTATACCCCTTGGTATGGCATTGTGGTTTATTAATATTTCACCATGAAAATTATTGAATTGGGCTTGGTGAAGTTTGCAGTTTTTTTAAAGTTTAAATTTTATTGTAAGATCTAAACCTACTGTTAAAAGCATAAAGAATTGATTTTCCAATTCAATGTATATTCAGATAACTAAAATTAAGAATAAAAATATGAATTACTTCAATACTATTTCGCAACTCATCATGATGTGCTGTTTTGTCTGTATCAGTACATCAAGTTTTGCTAAAACAAAAGCAAAAACCAAACAGGACCCCATTATTGTTCATGCCTATGACCTTCAAAAACAGTATTCGTTTAGCCCAAATTCTATGATAGAAGTACAATCTATTTCAGAAAAACCTATATTGATTCATAAAGTTGTCATCAATAAGGGGGCATGTCTGGTACTGCCTGACAACAAACCCGTTGAACTTTATGCTTATGGCCAAATTTCAAAATACATGATGGGTGGGGGCTACACGCGAAATATTACTGCAATTGAAGTCTATGTAGATAACAGTGTTATTCGTTTCCCCAAATAATACATTTCGATAATGAACTGGCGATAGAAACCTCAGGTTTAAGTTTTAAGTTATTCAAATGAAGCATGAATAATAACGATATTTTGAGCAATCAATAAAAAACTTCAATAGGTTAAATAGCCGTTGCAACTCGAAAATTGGTGTAAATAGGCGTAGATTAAAGACTCTCTTTAAACACTCCCGCCATTGGAATATTCATGTTCTCCAGCTGGATCCTTTTTACTTTAATGGCTGCATTTATGCAGTCTTGGCGTAACGCATTTCAAAAACAACTCAGCAGTACTGTAGATGTTTATGGCGTGACACTGGCACGTTTCTTATTTGGTTTTCCTTTTGCTGGCGCGTATATCTTTTGGTTGTACCAAGCCCATCCCATCACTGTACATGCGGAATTTACCTCTAAATTTTGGCTCTATATCTTTTTTGCAGGTTGCAGCCAAATTTTAGCCACCATTTTAATGGTCATGCTATTTAAGCAAAAAAATTATGCGATTGGTGTTGGTCTGGCTAAAAGCGAAGCTATATTAGCAGCACTGATTAGCGTGATATTTTTACAGGAATATCTGAGTTTTTTTGCATGGATTGGCGTACTCATAGGCGGTATTGCCGTATTTTTACTCAGTAAAGGTCAGGGGCTAAAAAGCTTATCTGTACCTACTTTGCTCATTGGTGTTGGCAGTGGTTTATGTTTTGCCATTACATCGTTGTTAGTCCGCGAAGCCAGTTTAGAACTGACAGCCTTACCATTTTTATATCGCGCTTCTTGGGTTTTGCTATGTGTGATCGGTTTTCAGTGTTTAATTATGTTGCTGTATTTGGTTTTGTTTAGTCGAAAAACGCTAGTGGCCATGTATGAGCGAATTGGACTGACATTTAAAGTTAGTGTGTGTAGCTTTTTGGCTTCACTCGGTTGGTTTACGGCCATGAGTATGCAGTCAGTGGCGATTGTTAAAACACTTGGGCAAATTGAAGTGCTATTTAGCTTACTTATTTCCGCCTTTTTCTTTAAAGAAAAGCTTGCTCGTACAGATCACTGGGGACTTTTATTGGTCGTGATTGCTGCCATTATGGTTATATGGGCCTAAGTCTATTTATTTGGCTCCATATAGTTATGGTGGATAAGTCCTTAGTCAAAAGCTATTTGAGCTAAGAAAGGCCATACATTTTGAAATTAAAAGCGCTAAGTAAATAATCTTATTTTATGAAAGCAAAGAAAAAGCACATCTCGAAAGATGTGCTTTTTCTATTTTGCAATTAAGGTGCTATGTACAAATTATTCAGCAACTTCAACAGTTAAACCATAAGTAAAATTTTCAGTATTTGGTTTTTTGGTGTTATCGGTATTTGCTTCTGGATAAGATGCTGAAATTAAATAAATACCTGCTTTATCAAATTTAATTTCAAATTCGCCTTTTTTGTTGGTGAGTACATGCGGTAATTCACGTTTGGCATTAGGCTCGTAAGTGCTTGCACCTTTGTACACATCAACTTCTAAATCTGGTACAGCTTTACCATTATAGAGCACTTGTGCTTTTAAGGATTCACCTGAAAATAATTCATTTGGATGAGTAATAAGTTTAACTTCAAAGCCTTTGTTGGTCACGGCTGGAATTGCTGTTGGTTTACCTTTAGTCACAAAGCTTTCAGCAATAAATGTGTTCGTTGCTTCTAAAATTTGTGCATTTTCTGGTACTTGATCTGCTGCAATTACACGTGGCGGTTGAGCAGGTGTAGCTGCAGGTGTTTTTGCTTGTTCAGGCGCTTTTTCGGCTGCTGGACGAGCAGGTGTATTTTGTGGATTACGTACTGGACGAACACGTAACCAACGACCATCAACCAATGCATATTTTGTACTATTGCCTGTCGCGTCTTGTGTACGAATACGGTATGTACCTTCAGATGGTAAATCAAATTCCGCAATACTGAAGCGTTTTAAGCTTGTTGCTGGATTAATCGCAACTGTTTTGCCATCTGGATTCGTTACAACATAAGTCGTTTTAAAATTCATAGATGGTGCAAAGAATTTTTCGATGGTAATTGCACTTTGAAAAGTTACATTCGATGATGTTGTATCAAATGTGTCAGGAAGTAAAAACGGGCTTGCTGTATGTGCGTTCGCAAGTACAGGTAAAGACGCAACTAAAGCGATTTTTAACCAATTATTCATCGAATTCTCCAGTTTAAAAATTATTTATCTTCAATGTGCGCTAATCTACTTGATAACCGTTATCAATATCAATAAGATGCTATAAAAATATTTTGGAGATTCAGCATGCCATTCGCTGAGAACAAAAAACTGCATAAAAAAGTGTTTAATCTAACCCCACTGGTTATGGCACTGGCCCTGATTTCTCCACTGCAGACCAACGCAACAGATCTGGTGCAAAGCCCCCAACAGAACCAGCCAGATGTATCACAAACACATCGTTTTCATCGTGACTATGTACTGGGCACATCACTTGATGTTGTTGTCACAGGAACGAATAAACAAGATGCAAAATTAGCTTTAGATGCCATTGAAGCAGAAATTGCACAGTTAGATAAAAAACTTTCTGTATGGCGTGCTGACAGCGAAATATCTGCATTAAATGCAAAAAAATCGGCGCAAGTTTCACCTGAATTATTTGAAGTGATTGTAGCTTGTGAAGCATGGCGTGCCAAAAGCTGTGGTGCATTTGATGCACGACTAGGTGAACTGATTGCAATGTGGGAAAAAGCCCAAGGCATTCATAAAGTTGACGAATCAACTCGCGTAGCCATTACTAGCGAATTAATGAAACCAGACAGCGTAACATTAGATAAAGAACAACAGACTGTTGCTATTCAACGCGCTGTAAAATTTGCACCAGATGCCTATGCAAAAGGTTATATCATTGACCGTGCAATGCTGGCAGCACGTAGCAAAGTGCCCAATATTGAAGGTCTTTTGATTGATATTGGTGGTGACATGCGTGTGTGGGGTAATGCGCCACAAAAAGATGGTTGGAGCATTGGTGTACAAGATGCGTTTAATCATCATGATTTAGCCGTTCCATCAGAAGTTTTAAAACTACGTGATCATGCTGTTGCCTTCAGTGGTAAGGGCTATCGTGATGTCGCTGGTCAAAGCCATTTATTAGACCCAAATACTGGTTTAGCACTGCAACATGTTGAACAATGTGTGGTTGTTGGTACATGTGCTGCAGACGCTGATGCGTTGGCAACCGCATTGACTGCGATGTCACCTGAAGATGGTATGGCTTTGGTGGAAAGCCTTGTTGGCTATGAAGCTAAACTCACCATGAGCAATGGTCAGTTTTATCAAAGTGCAGGCTGGAATCACTTACTACAAACCGATACTCGCCCTGAAATGCTGACAGTTGCTGCAGGCGCATCAGCAAAATGGCCAGCAGGTTATCAAGCCTTAATTGACTTAACAATTCCAAAAATTAATGTTGAAAAATATCGTATGCCTTACGTATCTGTGTGGGTGACGGATGAAAATAAAAAATTAGTCCGTACCCTTGCAGTATGGGGCAAAGATGAGAAGTGGATTAATTCAAACTACGTTTGGTGGCGCCGTTATGGTCGTCAAATGACAAATTTGGATGCGGTTGCTAAACCTTCACGTCAACCAGGTAACTACAAACTGGCTTGGGATGGTAAAGATGACCACGGAAAATCTGTAGCTGCTGGTAGTTATATTGTTCATATTGAAACCTCACGTGAGCATGGTGACCATAGTTATCAAACACTCGATTTGAATGTAAAATCTAAAGCATCTACACAATCTTTGCCTGCTCAAACCGAAATTGGCGCAGTCAAAATGAGTTTCCAAAAAGCGCATTAACGCGGATTGAGTTTAAGGTTTTAAACAGTGTACCAACAACGTGATTTTTACCGCCATGCACGCTATGTGCATGGCTGGCTTTCTGCATTTGCATTTATTACACTTTTCTTTTTTGCTCTCACTGGCTTATTTTTAAATAATCCAGATTGGTTTAAACCCGCACCAGAAAAAGCACCAGTCAAATTACAGTTACCTAATACTGTAAGCCAACAATTGCTTGATCAAGAAAACCCAAGTACCGCACTATTGGACTATGTTCGTGCACACAGTACTGTCGTCGGACGTTATAAAAGTAGCGAAATGATGGATGGTGAAGTGATGATCCGTCTCGAAAGTCCTGCTGGCGAAACGGATGTTTGGGCAATCTTAGACACTGGCGAAGTAGAAGTCACTTCAAAGCCTGCATCAACTGTATCTCTCATTAATGATTTACACCGCGGTAAAAATGCAGGCACAGCATGGCATTGGTTTATCGATGTTGCTTCGGTTGTTATTTTATTATTGTCCATTGCCGGCTTTATTTTATTTTTAAGTATTAAAACGCGTTTGCTCACACACTTGCTATTAACTACGAGTAGCTTGGCGTTGTTTATCTTATTAATATGGACTGCAATTTAAGGACAGTGTGATGACTTCTGCAGTAGCACTGCTTCTAACAATTTTGACTTGCTTGTTATTGTTATGTTTGGTCTATATTTGTGTGTTGATTTATAGCCGACTTACACAGCCGAAAGCCGATCAGATTCATGATCATACTTATTTAATCATCTATGCTAGCCAGTCTGGTCATGCTGAGAATTATGCAAAACATACTGCTGAACAGCTACAACAAGCGGGTGAAGATTGTGTTTGTATTAATATTCAAGATTTAACAGCTGATCAACTGAAACAAGCACAGCAAACTTTATGGTTTGTCAGTACGTATGGCGAAGGTGATGCTCCTGATAGTGCTCAACGCTTTCAGCATCAATTGAGCCAACAGACTTTAGATTTATCACATCAAACTTTTGCAATTCTGGCTTTTGGTGACCGTCGTTATCGTAATTTTTGTGCTTTTGGCCAACGCGTGCAAACGTGGTTGAATCAGCAACAAGCTCAGCCTGCTTTTAATTTAGTTTGTGTGGATCAATTGGCAAATGCAGATTTAACAGCATGGCATACGCAGTTAAGTCAATTTACACAAACCGAGCTAAAACATACGGCAACGGAAAAAGTCTGGATTGATATACATCTTAAATCCCGATCTTTACTCAATGCAGGTAGTCAAGGCACTGGATTATATTTTTTAAGCTTCCAAGTCGCTCAGCAGGTTGAATGGCATGCAGGTGATATTATTGAAATTCAATGTGCAAATAGCAATCAAGCCTTAAAATCCTTTGTAAATGAACAGTCGCATTTAAATGCTACACATCTTGAAGCTTTACGATTTAAAAATCTTAAAAATGCTCCTAACTATGTTTTGCAAACGACAGAGCAAAGTACAAAACAAAGTATCGAGTCATGGATTAATCATCTTATAGATTTACCCATTCGCGAATACTCAATTGCCAATATTCCAACACATGGGACATTAGATTTAATTGTCCGCCAAGAGATAGGAAATCAAGGTTTAGGTCTGGGATCAGGTTTATTAACGCAAGATTTACAAGTTGATGAAACGCTTAGAGCATCTATACGTCACAACCCAAGTTTCCATTTGAAGATGCAAGATACACCATGCATTTTTATTGGGAATGGTTCTGGCTTAGCAGGTTTAATGGCACATTTACAACAGCGTCAAGCGTGGGGTTATCAGCAAAATTGGTTGATTTTTGGTGAACGACAACAACAGTATGATGCAATTTGCAATGCAGAATTGAGTACTTTAGAAGATGCAGGTTATTTACCACAACTTGATCGGGTTTATTCTCGGGACGGGGAAGCGCAATCTTATGTACAAGATGTAATTATTGCAAAGTCGACACAACTCAAAAATTGGGTCGAGCAGGGTGCAACGCTATATATTTGTGGCAGTTTACATGGGATGGCGCAAGGTGTAGAACAAGCATTAATTGAGGTACTAGGTGTAGAAGGTTTAGCACAGTTAAAACAACAGCAACGCTATAAACGTGATGTTTATTAACTAATGCCTAATTCAGACGAGTAGTACTTAAGCAAATATAAGGCTTAAAAATAAAAAAATGGCTCATCAGAGCCATTTTTTTATGTGCTGAAGGATTAATTCGCACGAACCCAAGTTTGGCTACGCCCTAGCGCAGAAACACCAATATAACCACGGCCATTTAATGTTTGGCCATCATTTGAAAGTTTGGCATTAAAGCTATATGTTTTACCATTTTTAGGGTCAGTAATTTTACCGCCATCATAGCTATTCTTACCGGTATTTTTTAAATCAGAAACGATTTGAACCCCTTTCAAGGGTTTGTTGTGAAATTTCCCTACACATTTTGCACAACTTTCAGCCTCACCTGGGGTGAACACATCTACAATTTTAGCTGTAAGTGCCCCATTTGGTGCTTCGCGGAACTCTACAATAGAGAGTGGCTTTTTGGTTTGATCATCAATGGTTTTCCATTTAGTACCATGGAGCGGATCGGCTGCCAAAGTCATTGCTGAAATTGCAGATAAACCAAGAAGAGTGGCTATTTTTTTTATCATCATTAAAACCTCATACATTCCTTGAAGATGGCTATTTGCCCAAGCTAGAGAATTTAAAGCCTTCAATCGAAGAGTGTAAATATATGCTAGGGCAATTAGTACAGTCCTAATTTTCTAAAATAAAGTGGGATTAAATATGAATATTACACATATATATGTGTAAGGCTTCTGCAAAATTTATACACATTGTAGCGGAATGTAGGCATTCATATTTTAAAATATTGAGCTTAAACACTAACTTATACTATTGAGCTTGGAGTGGTATTTGAGTGAGTTAACAACTTGTTATCAAGAAATAATAATAGCTAAAACAGATAGTTCTACATTTATGACAAAAATTTTGCTGTATTGTTTATATTCAAAACATAACAATAAGGTATATATTGTTATTTTTTTCATAACTATAAATCGTATGCATAAAAAAGCATAAAACCCATTATTTTAAGGATATGAAAGACCTTTGGCCAATATAAATGGTATAGAAGAATAAAATATTACCGTTATTCGACGGTTAAATTAATGACAAATAGGTATTTATTTAATGAATGACTAAGTTCGCTTATTTTAAGCTATCCTATACAAATAAACGATAAAACCGCGATACTTTGACCCAGTTGTTAAAGTTGATTCAAAAGAGCTTTTTTAATGTCTAGTGTAGATCGAAACAAACGTCCTTTATATATTCCATACGCTGGAAATACTTTGCTTGAGTTACCTCTTCTTAATAAAGGTTCAGCTTTTTCAGAGCAAGAACGTGAAGCATTTAACTTACATGGCCTTATGCCACATGTAATTGAAAATATTGAAGAACAAAGCCAACGCTCATATCAACAATACAGTTCTTTTAGCGACCCAATCAATAAACACATTTACTTGCGTAACATTCAAGATACCAATGAAACGCTGTTTTATCATCTGATTGAAAATCATTTAACAGAAATGATGCCGATCATTTATACACCAACAGTAGGCGATGCCTGCCAACATTTCTCGGATATTTACCGCCGTCATCGCGGGGTTTTTATTTCATATCCAGACAGTGAACATGTTGATCAAATTTTGCATAACGTAAATCGAAAAAATGTAAAAGTCATTGTAATTACAGATGGTGAACGCATTTTAGGCTTAGGCGATCAAGGCATTGGTGGGATGGGTATTCCTATTGGAAAGTTGTCTTTATATACAGCTTGTGGTGGCATTAGCCCAGCTTATACCTTACCAATCACGCTCGATGTGGGCACCAATAATGAACAATTGCTGAATGATCCATTGTATATGGGCCTACGTCATCCGCGCATTAGTGGTGATGAATATTACGAATTTGTAGATAAGGTCATTCATGCGTTTCAACAGCGTTGGCCTGAAGCATTAATTCAGTTTGAAGACTTTGCACAAAAAAATGCGATGCCTTTATTGGAAAAATATCGAAATAAAATCTGTTGTTTTAATGATGATATTCAAGGCACTGCAGCAGTATCTGTCGGAAGTTTAATCGCAGCATCACATGCATCAAATAAAAAATTGAAAGATCAAACCATCGCATTTTTAGGTGCAGGTTCGGCAGGCTGTGGTATTGCAGAACAAATTGTTGCACAAATGCGTGCAGAGGGCTTGAATGATGCTGAAGCTCGCCAGCACGTATTTATGGTAGACCGTTTTGGTCTTATTACAGAAAATCAGCCAAATTTATTGAATTTCCAGCGTAAATTGGCGCAGCAACCTGAACACATTGCTCATTGGGCGCAAGCTGACGATGTGATTTCTTTGCTCGATGTTGTGCGACATGCAAAACCTACCGTGCTCATTGGGGTGTCTGGGCAAGCTGGCTTATTTACTAAAGAAATTATTGAAACAATGGCAGCCAATTGTGAAAATCCAATTGTATTTCCGCTTTCAAACCCAACTTCTCAGGTAGAAGCAGTTCCGTCTGATGTAATTCAATGGTCTGAAGGGCGCGCACTGATTGCTACAGGCAGTCCATTTGCACCAGTGAATTATCATGATCAAATATTTAATATTTCTCAGTGTAATAATTCCTATATTTTCCCTGGTATTGGTCTTGGCGTGATTGCCTCACGTGCTAAGCGGGTTACAGATAATATGCTCATGGCAACCAGTAATGCTTTGGCTGAATGCTCACCAAAGTTACAAGACCCAACAGCAGACTTACTGCCAAGCTTAGATCAGTTGCAAGAAATTTCTAAAATAATCGCGTTGCGTGTTGCACTTGCCGCTATGGATGATGGTGTTGCGCCACGGGTTAGTGAAGAAACGATTCGTGAAAAAATTGAAGCAAATTTCTGGACACCAGAATATCGAGAATACAAACGCGTGACTTATTAAGTAAAATTTTGAAGTGCGATGCATATCTTGCTATGCACAATCATAAAAAAACAGCCATGAAATCATGGCTGTTTTTTTATATCTTAAATTTTAAATGCTTTAGATTTAAAGTTAAGTTTTCGTTTTAGATCTGCCCAATTTGTTGAAATCCAGCAGACAAATGACCCAGCTGTGACCAATATGGCGCCATGCCAAAATTCATTGGACAGTACGGTATCTAAAATCAGCATAGACAGCAGGGAAGAAAACAGCGGACTAAAATATGAAAGGGTTACCAATAAAGTGATATTGCCTTTAATAATGCCGATATTCCACGCGGCATAGCCCAATGCCGTGACAATTGAAACCAGTAGCATGCAAATACCCGTAGATAAATGAATCTCTGGAATCCCTTGAAAATCATGAAATAAGAACATTTTTAGCCATAGCACAATAGAAATAGCCAAGAAAAATAACGCAATTGGATTGTGGCCTTGGCTGTATTTTTTGGTAATAACACAATAAATAGACCATAAGCTGGCGCCGATAAACGCTAAAATATAACTCGCAGGATTAGTCTGCACGTTTTGAATAACCGCAACCCATGAAAAATCACCCGCACCCGCCTGCATAACGACAATACCGCCGAGACTGATTGCTAAGCCAAGCATTACAAAAATATTGAATTTCAATTCCTTAAAGGCAATTAATGCGGCAATGGTTAAACTTGGCCACAAATAATTGACCAGACTGACTTCTATGGCTTGTTGCGCTGTTTGCGCTAAGGCAATCGCATAAGAAAAACACAGTTCATAGATCAGAAAGAGCAACGTTGCAGAAATTAAATAGCCACGCGGAATGTCTTTCAGTTTTGGAATACGAAATAGCAAAAGCAAAATGACAGTACTGAACGTGTACATAAACGTGACGGCAAGGTCTGGGCCAATACTGAAACTAACTGTTTTTAACAGACCGACAATCGAAGACCATTGCAAAATGGCACTAAAACCGATGAGGGTAGCTAGATTTTTAGAAATTGCTTGCTCAAGGCTGCGCTATGCGCAAAAAATATGAAATTTAATCAAACAGTATACGCTGAATTGCAGAGGGCTGGGCTAATAAGCGCTTAGAAGATGTGGATTAACTTAAGGACAGACATATTGAAAAAAATAATCACTAAAAAAAACTGCAACATATAAATAAAATGCTACAGTTTTTAAGTGAAAATTGATTATCTTTGCTTAGAGCAAAGTTACTGTCCAGCGGATTAAAAATGGCCCTGCCAGCACCATAAATACCCCAGCGAGCACCATAGTTAAACAAGCTGCTACACCTTCTTCAGCATGACGGGAAAAGGCGTGACTGGTGCCAAAGCCATGCGCAGAATTTCCTAAAGATGCGCCTTGCGCAAAGTGTGATTTCAGTTTTAGCGCTGCCAAAATCATATCACCCAGCATCACACCAGCAGTGCCGGTAATCATGGTGAATACGATTACCAATTCGACTGAGCCACCGATATTTGAGGTCAGCTCCATCGCGAATGGCGTTGAAATTGAGCGCGCCATTAAACTATAAGATGTGGCAGCATCAAACTGGAATAATTTGGCCAAATAAAAAGAACTCACAATGCCCGCCAGCATACCCACAATAATGCCTAAACAAATTGCAAAGGCATGCTTTTGAATTAGCTTTCGGTATTCATAAATGGGCAGTGCAAAGGCCACCGTTGCAGGGCCGAGCATCCAGATCAACCATTTCGCATCCAGCATATAGGTTTCATAACTCACGCCACTCATCACCAATACAATGATAATAATCGTAGGGACAAAAATGCCAGGTGCAAAAATAATCAGTGGGTATTTTTTATAAAACTTTTTACCCAATAAGTAGCCTGCAATGGTGGCAAAAAGGCAAATAATTGAAACAGTATTCATGTGATCAACCTTATTTCCCTTGTTGTAGCTGTGTTTTTAAAGCACTGCGTTTGTTCGACCAAGCAGCTTCCATCTTAAAGCCCCATGCAACAGTGAGCGCAGTAATGGTCATTACAATGATGGTACCAATGACAACACTCAAAACGAGTTGCCAGCCTTGACTGATAAATAAGTCTTTATATTTCATAATGCCGACAACGCAAGGAATAAATAGCAGCACCAGTTCGCCCAAAATAAAGCTGGAACCTGCTTTAATCCAATCCAGCTTCATTACACCCGACAGCAAGGCCGCCAAAACCAGCAGCAATCCAATCACGCCGCCTGAGACGGGTAAATTCAACCACTGCTGAATACATGCACCAAGCCACCAAATCGCAGTCAGCAGCCCCAGCTGCAGCGCAATAATAGAAGCTTGCTGAATTTTAGCTAAATTAAACATAGAGATCAGACTGTACTAAACAACTGAGGGCTATTTTAAAATTGACCAGATAGGCAAATTATGAATAATTGAAAAATAATTATGCATATTTTGAATAATTAATTATGGACATGAAAAGCCTGAATGTTTTTGTGAATATTGTGCAGCTGCAAAGTTTCTCAAAAGCTGCCGATGAATCGTTTGTCAGCCAGCCGACAGTCAGTAAAATCATTGATGCCTTAGAAGAAGAAATCGGCGGATCTTTATTTCACAAGGGGCAGGCTGGGCGTAAACGTGATGTCGCTTTAACGGCCATTGGTGAACAAATCTATAAACATGCGCTGTCGATGCTGGAACAGCAGCGGCAAATGTATGCCTCTGTTGCCAGCATCCAGCAGCTGAAACAAGGCTCATTAAGCATCGGTTTGCCGCCGATAGGCTCATCTATGTTCAGCCGATTAATTGCAAAATTTCATAAGCTGTATCCCAATATTGAACTGAGTTTTTTTGAAGTCGGCGCAACCAGTATTGAAACGGCTATATTGGCCAGAAAAGTAGATGTCGGGATTATTTTAGGCCATCTCAAACCTGCATTAAGCGGTATTCCAATTGTGGATTCACCGATGTGCCTGCTGTCACGCAAGCAGTCCGGCTGGGGCAAACGGAAAACCGTGTCATTAATTGAACTGAAAGAAGAATCTTTTTTACTGTTTAATGATACGTTCAGGCTGAATCAAATTATTCTGCAGGCGGCCAATGATGTGGGCTTTGAACCCAAAGTGGTGTGTAAAAGCAGTCAATGGGACTTTATCAGCAAACTGGTAGATTCTGATGTCGGCATTGCTTTGCTGCCAGAAAAGTACTGCGAACAGCTCAGTGCTGAAAAGTTTAATTATAGTATTTTACAAGAGCCGCATATTAACTGGACTTTAAGCATGGCATGGAACAGAACCGTTCCAATGACGCCGGCTGTGCGGGCATGGCTGGAAATTGTCGAAGAAAATTTAGAACAGATCAGTTTTTTCTAAAGGCTGAATACAGTTTTACAGCAAAACTATTGGCGCTGAAACGCAATAGTGCTGCAGATGCTTTGGTTTATTTTGAGGCATAAAATTTTCTGATGCATAATAAACGCTCATTTTGAGGCTGCTGATTAAAAAAATGCATGCATATCACGCAAATTGGATTCTTGGCGCACTAATTGCTAGCACTCAGTGAAATATTTTTTACTGTTTGATATAGATAATTAGGAAATACCAGTGTCAGCACCTTATTTGCGCGGACAAGCGCTCATTGATGAAATTCAGCAGCAGGACTATTCCAGAGACTTAATTGGCTATCATGGCAAACCGCCCCATGCACTGTGGCCAGATCAAGCCCGCATTGCTGTGCAGTTTGTTTTAAATTATGAAGAAGGCGGCGAAAATCACGTTGAACATGGCGATGCCGGTTCAGAACAGTTTTTATCTGAAATTGTTGGTGCAGCAAGCTTTCCAGCGAAGCACATGTCGATGGATTCAATGTATGAGTATGGTTCAAGAGTTGGATTTTGGCGTATTCACGAAGAATTTCAAAAGCGTCAGCTACCCATGACCATCTTTGGTGTTGGCATGGCGCTAGCGCGTAATCCCCATGTGGTACAAGCGATTAAGGAAGCCAATTATGATGTGGTGTCGCATGGGCAGCGCTGGCTACACTATCAAAACCTGCCGATTGAGATTGAGCGTCAGCACATGGATCAGGCGATAAGTGTGCTGGAAGCGCTGTTCGGTAAAGCGCCGATTGGCTGGTACACCGGACGTGACAGCCCAAATACCCGTCAGCTATTGGCTGAGTTTCCGCAAATTCAATATGATTGCGACCACTATGGCGATGACCTGCCATTTTGGAGCACCTTAACGGACAGTGCAGGGCAAAGCCGCCCCCATTTGATCATACCGTATACATTAGAGTGCAATGATATGAAGTTCAGCTCAGCGGGCGGTTTCAACACGGGTGAGCATTTCTATCAATATTTAAAAGACAGTTTTGATGTGCTGTATGCCGAAGGTGAAACTGCGCCAAAAATGATGTCGATTGGCATGCATTGCCGTCTTTTAGGGCGGCCAGGGCGCTTTAAGGCACTGCAACGGTTCTTAGATTATGTACAGTCTCACGAAAAAGTGTGGATTTGCAAACGCGGGGATATTGCTTTGCATTGGCAGAAAACACATCGCCAAAATTAATCATAAGTATTTAAAAAAAATAGGAGTTTAGCTCCTATTTTTTTTGCTTCAAAAAAGCAAAATTTCATTTTTTAACTGATTTGGCATTGATATTGCAAAATAAAAATTTGAACAAATATTCAATTTTTAGGCGATTTAACAGTGCAACTTGCTGAATTTAATCAAGCATCTGAATCGGATGCAAAATCTTTTTTAAAGCACTGTGTGCAAATTAAAAGCTGGGTCAGTGAACTAACAGCGCAGCGACCTTATGCATCTGTTGAAGACCTGTTGATACAGGCAAAACAACAGACAAAAACTTGGCAGTGGTCTGAAATTAAGAGCGCTTTAGACAATCATCCGCGTATAGGTGAAAAACAGGCACAGGCCACTTTAAGCGATCAAGAACAGGATTTTTCTAAGCGTGAGCAGGCTAGCATTACCAGTGATGACGCAACACAGGAAGCACTTTTGGCAGGCAACACCGCCTACGAAAAAAAATACGGCTACATTTTTTTAATTAAAGCTTCGGGCCTAAACAGTGAAGATGTATTGCAGACACTGCGTTATCGGCTGCTGAATGATCCAGATACAGAGAAACGCATTGTGCATCAGCAGCTGACTGAAATTGCCTTATTAAGATTAACGCAGGAGCTTAACGCATGATCAGTTCCCACATTTTAGATACCAGTTTGGGCAAGCCGGCAGCCAATGTAAAAATTGAACTTTTTAATGGCGCTGGGCAGCTCTTAGGCGCTGCATTCACCAATGCTGATGGACGGGTTACCGACTTTGGCCTGACTGAATTCAGCGCCGGCACTTACAGCTTAGAGTTTTCTACAGCAACCTATTTTCAAGCTTTAGGACTGCAGACCTTTTTTCCAAAAGTGGTCATTCATTTTGATGTACAAGATGCCTCACAGCATTTTCATATTCCTTTGCTGATCAGCCCATTTGCGTATTCAACTTACCGTGGCAGTTAAGCGCTTCAATTGAAAATAAATGTTGAAAAATATAGGGGAATATAACAATGACAGAACACGAAAAAAGCATTTCACCAGAACATGAATATTTAGGTGCAGGCAAAAGCCTGGCATACGGTTTACAGCATGTGCTGACCATGTATGGAGGTATTATTGCGCCACCATTGATTATTGGTACTGCAGCGGGCTTAGAAGCGGCACAAATCGGCTTATTGATTGCAGCTGCGCTGTTTGTCGGCGGCTTGGCGACCATACTGCAAACCATAGGCGTGAAATACATTGGCGCACAGCTTCCTTTGGTACAAGGCGTATCATTTGCGGGCGTTGCCACCATGATTGCGATTGTGACAACGGGTGGTGGACTTTCTGCAGTTTATGGCGCAGTGATTGTCGCTTCACTTATCGGTTTCTTTTTAGCGCCGTATTTTTCAAAAATTATCCGTTTTTTCCCGCCTATTGTGACTGGTTGTGTAATTACCGTCATTGGCCTGTCTTTATTACCCGTTGCCGTACGTTGGATGATGGGCGGCAACAACAAAGCGCCTGAATGGGGAAGTGCAGAAAACATTAGCTTAGCGTTTTTAACTTTAGCGATCGTAATTGCGCTGAATTTAACGCGTAATGCGACTATTCGTCGCTTATCTATTTTACTGGCGATTATCTTAGGGACAGTTTTAGCTTATGTACTTGGCTTTGGGGACTTTTCTAAAGTTGCAAGCGACAGTTGGATTCAGTTTCCAAGTTTCTTTGCTTTCGGCATGCCAACCTTTGAAATCAGCGCAATTATTGCCATGCTGATTGTTACTTTGGTGATCATGACTGAAACCACAGCAGATATTATTGCTGTAGGTGAAATTGTAGATACTAAAGTTGATGCTGAACGTATTACCAATGGTTTACGTGCAGATATGTTGTCGAGTGCTGCCGCACCAATCTTTGGGTCATTTATGCAAAGCGCATTTGCACAAAATGTTGGCTTGGTAGCTATTACTGGAGTAAAAAGCCGTTTCGTTGTAGCAGCAGGAGGCCTAATTCTTGTTGTACTTGGGATATTACCTATTATGGGGCGCCTTATTGCAGCCATTCCTGTCCCTGTATTAGGCGGTGCAGGTCTAGTGCTGTTTGGCACAGTGGCGGCCAGCGGTATTCGTACCTTAGCTAAAATTGACTACAATGAACAAAAGAATTTGATTATTGTCGCGACCGCAATTGCAGCAGGGATGATTCCAATTATTGATCATTCTTTCTATGCAAATTTTCCAAAATGGGTGCAAACATTATTTCATTCAGGGATCAGCTCTACTTGCGTAATGGCAATTTTACTGAACATTGTGTTTAACCACCTCAGTCTGTTTAAACCCAAAGCGACTGTGAATGTGTCTAAAACATTGGTGAAAACACCACATTAAAGTAGTCATACGCTAGATTCATAACGAACACTTTAATACAGCCCACATTTTGTGGGCTTTTTATGAGTTCTAAAATTGGGTAGGCACTTTAGAATATGCACTGTTGATGCCGTGGAACGATAGACTGATATTTTAAACAACACAAATAGTTGAGATAAAAAAAACAAGCACTAAAGTGCTTGTTTTAGATGACAAATAAATTTTAAAACAGCATGCCTTAAGTAGTACAGAGCTGAATTGGAGTAGCAAATTGAATCACATCACAATTCTGCCCTGTACCAATACGGTCAATCACCACAAACTGACTGGGTGCTTCAAGCGTCAGAAGAGGATGATGCCATGTACCTGCATGATAATTGACCCCTTGCTCACCATTACTGATAAACGCACGCAACTGACTTAGATCTGGTTGGTTGGCATCTAAAGCAGGGGCCACAACAATTAAAAAAATCTGTCCATGCATAGGAATAAAAGCCTGAGACCCTAAGGGATGGCGCTCTAACATGCAGATTGTACAAGGTAATACCGTAGATTTGATATTACGAAAAATACTAATGCCCGATTGAGCTTGGTCTGTTTGGGTCACAGCAATCGCATGATAGCGCTCTGTATGTGCATTATTGATATGGAAGAAATCTTGCTCTGCACATTGGATGACTTCACCAAAAGCGGCAAAGTTGGCCTTTGTGAGTGGTTCGATGTGAATTGTTTGAAGATCAAAAGGCATACTCATCACTTTTTATCCCGCAATTTTGCCCCAAAGACGTATACGACTAATGCCGCCATCTGGAATCATATTCACACGGATATGGGAGATTTTTTCATGCTCTAAAATTTCTGAAAGGAAAGTGTGGATATGATCCATCTGCATATCTTGCGCTTCCAGCAAGAAAGGCCAGAACATACTTTGCGGAATCAGCTGTGGATCTGTTGCATCTTCGATATACACTGCTTGAATTGAAACTTGCGCAGGATAATTTCCTTTAAAATGTGCAGTATCAATGTCAATTTTTTCAATAGAACCACTTTGGCCTAAAGCCAATATGCACCAGTCAAACCCTGGTGCACGGCGGCGTTTTGTTTCCCAACCATCACCCATATTAATGCCACGACCAGGATTGATTAAGTTACGTGGGTGACCAAAATGCGCATCGCTATATGCGATGACGCGACCGCCATTTTCAAGCGCCAGCAAATCTATCGTTTGTTCTACATCTTGTAGTTGCACTTCAACTGTGCCATAGGCTTTAAAACGTGCCACGCCACCATCTGGAAATATATTTAAACGTACATGGCTAAATAGCTGCTGTGACTTAGCAGCGAATACATGATGCTGACTCGGCCCTAAAACAGAGTTATCTAAAAGACTCCCCCATTCTGCCTGACTGAGGTCGCCATCTGGTGCATAGCAGGCTTCGACCGAAGCTGAAGCTGGATAATTACCAGTAAAAAAGGTTGTGTCGATATCAAAGGCTTGAATACGACCGGCAACGCCTAATTGCACAATCGCCCAATCATAACCACTGTGGCGCTTACGGCGTGTTTCCCAACCATCCATCCATTTGCCATTGTCGTCAAATTTATCTTCGACAAATATAGGTGCTTCAAATTGAAGCATACGCTTAGCTTCTGCAAAAAAATCATCGGAACATTCCATAATTTTTGCACCAATACGGGCATCTGCTAAGTTAGTTAGTGTTTGTAATTGTGCAGGAATATCAAAAATAGGGGCGAATAATGTTGCCATTTATAAAAATCCATTCAGGTTTGATCGTTTTAAACATCACACTTGCATCATCTTGATGAATTTTGAACATTCGATAAAAACAAGCCTTACAAGGTGTTTAGAAGCACAGCCTGTGCCAACTTTTGTTTTTTTCAATCCGACTTGAGCAAAATGGCACGCTTTTCGCTTTTTATGACTCAGATGATGAAATAAATACGGGAGTTATAGATGGAAATTGCAATTATTGGTGCAGGTATGGCGGGGTTAACCACAGGCATTGCACTGAAAAAATTTGGGCATCAAGTCAGTATTTATGAACAAGCTGAACAGATCTTACCAATTGGTGCCGCAATTTCCCTATGGTCAAATGGTGTAAAGTGTTTAAATTACCTTGGCTTAACGGAACAAGTAGAAAAGCTTGGCGGTAAAATGGACTATTTGGCTTATATTGATGGCCTCAGTGGCGATACCATGACGCAGTTCAGCTTGTATCCACTGATTGAAGAAGTCGGTCAGCGTCCATATCCTGTGTCTCGCGCAGATTTACAAAATATGCTGATGGATGAATTTGGTCGCGAAGATATTCATTTGGCCAAAAAAATGACGGCTTTTACCGAGCACAACGACACCGTCAAAATTCAGTTTGCAGATGGAAGCACAACCAGTTGCGATTTATTGGTCGGGGCAGACGGGACACACTCCATTACTCGTGCTTATGTATTAGGTGCACAGGTTGATCGTCGCTATGCCGGTTATGTTAATTGGAATGGTTTGGTCAATATTTCAGAAGAATTTGCAGCTGCAGATCAGTGGACAACTTTTGTCGGTGAAGGTAAACGTGTTTCACTGATGCCCGTTGCAGAAAATCGTTTCTATTTCTTTTTTGATGTGCCACTGCCAGTGGGTTTAGAAAATAACCGTAGCCAATATAAAACCTTGTTTAAAGAATATTTTAAAGGTTGGTGTGAGCCCGTACAAAAGCTGATTGAGGCAGTGGATGAGCAAAAAACCAACCGCGTTGAAATTCACGATATTGAACCTTTTGCAGATTTTTATAAAGGCCGTGTGGTCATTGTGGGGGATGCCGCACATAGTACGACGCCAGACATTGGCCAAGGTGGCTGCCAAGCCATGGAAGATGCGATTTACTTGGCGCGTGCCTTGCAAATTAATACTTTGGGGTTACAAGATGCCTTAAGACGCTATCAAAATAAACGAAATGAACGTGCCAATGAATTGGTACTACGTGCACGTAAGCGTTGTGATGTGACCCACATGAAAGACGAAGCCATTACCCGTCAATGGTATGAAGACTTAAAACAAGAGCAAGGTGAGCACATTATGAAAGGGATTATTAGTAATATTGTCGGTAATCCCTTAGATTGATGCTCTGACCGAAATGAATCATAAAACTAGTACTTGATACTGGTTTTATGATTTTTTTAAATTTTTATGAAGTGGATTTAATTCGTTCATCCGTTAAATAAAACGTTATTTTATATAACCTTGAGCTGATTTTTAATGATTTCGATTTGTTCGATCATTTGATTAATCATAATTTTAGATATTTTAGTGGTTTGACGCTTTGATGCTACACATAGTGCAATCGTTAAACGGTGAATCCCTTTTTCATGCAGGGGTTTAAAGATTAATTCGCCTGTTTTAATTAAAGGTAAGGCATCCATATAAGACATTAAGCCAATACCTAAATTCTGCTTAATTAAAGCACTCATCATACGAATATCATTACATTCAATTTTTTGTATGGGTGTATATTTATGATGTTTATACAAAGTATGCACATATTCACTAATCACTAAAGGCTCGCTGGGCATAATATGACGTTCGCTCAGCGTATCAGATAAATAAATTTTTTCTGCTGTGGCCAATGGGTGCGAGGGTGAAAGGGTATAGCCCAGTGGAATTTCAATAAAAGAGAGAATTTCTAATTGATGGTGACTTTGTGGGTTTAAAATAATGCCAAAATCGAGCTCAGCATCAATAATTTTTTTAGAAATAACCTCACTATTGTGAATACAAATGTTCATGTTAATCCATGGATACATTTGAGTTAAATCTTGGATACTGTCCAATACAAAACTGTCGTTGAGCGCAGAAATAAAACCAATATGAATATTACCCCGATTCAAACCTTGAATTTCATCAAAACGTATCCGTGTTAATTGAAATTCCTTTTGCCATTTAAGTAGGTCTGCATAGAGTAGTTCACCTGCAAGCGTAAGCTTTAAACCCTGTGGCAGTCTTTCAAATAATGCGACGCCTAGTTCTTCTTCAGCCAATACAATTTGTCGATGTACTGCTGAAACGGAGATAAAAAGTTGTTCTGCTGCTTTTCGTAAGCTTCCAGACTTCGCAACAGCTATAAAATATTCAGAAAACCTTGAAAAAGTAATCGACAT
Organism: Acinetobacter sp. SWAC5; assembly: GCF_003419885.1. Lineage (NCBI taxonomy): Bacteria > Pseudomonadati > Pseudomonadota > Gammaproteobacteria > Moraxellales > Moraxellaceae > Acinetobacter > Acinetobacter sp. SWAC5. The sequence goes on along the minus strand of NZ_QUWR01000010.1, from coordinate 57,290 downwards.
AAAAATCAGTCTCAAAATTCATGCACTTGGCATATCGCTTAGGATCATCTATACGCTCTGTACAGGGCTAATGATACATAAGCGATTTTTGTGCCATGTTGAGTTTTTTGAATGGTTTATTCGAATTTAATTCTAAAAATGAGAAAGCAATTTTGGAAATTTGCATTCTATAATGACAAAAACCATAGGCGAATTGAGAATTTGACAGTTCTACGCATTAGTTAGACCCACGCACTGCTGAGCAATCTGCTCTATGTCTGCCATACTTAATTCTAATTGTTCCCATTTGCACATTTGTTGCACAATCCATTTAAAATTATCAACTTGAGGTGCTTTTTGCACACCAAAGCTACGAATAATATTTTGAATCTTATAAAAACTTTCAACATGCAAATGATCAGAGCAACTAAAACGAATAATTTCACTGGCTTCGAGCATTTTCCATACCTCGTCCAGTCGATCTAAATGCGTTAAATCGTGCTGTGCTTTCTGTATTGCTTTCTTCACAGCTATAAGTGTGTTGGGATGTTGCAACGCCCATTCTTGTGTTGTGGCAAGAACCTTATCGGCAACTTCGGGAATAATCTGGCGACTTTCCGCAATAATTTGGCTATAGCCCTGAATCTGTGCCTGAATATTCCACGGTTCGCCAACGCAAAAACCATCAACTAACTGTGCGGCAATGGCTTCAACCATATACGGCGGTGGTAAAGTCGCTAAGCGATAGTTTTGGGCCAATTCAGTATTGGCCAGAGCTAGCCATTCACGTAAGCAATAATGATGAATAGACTGCTTAAATACATGTGCCAATTGTATTTTTTTACCGTCCTGAATGGCTTGGCTAATTTTGTTGGCAGAATCTGCAGGTGTGTCTGTAGATGCGATATTCAACTCATAACACAACTGCTGACTTAAACTAATAAAAGCACGTGTTGTACTTAACACCAGTGAAGTTTGTAGCGGAATACCTAAATGATCATCTCCTGTTGCAGCTGCAGGAAGCATGGCCGACAAACAATGTGTCACATCCAATAAGCCAAATGCCATACGATCACGTAGACTGGCCCATGATGCTTCTTTAACCAAAGTTACTTCGAGACCTTGCTCGCTAAAATAGCCCTGATGCTGTGCCCAAAGTATTGCAGTGCAATCCAGTAAAGGTATATAGCCGAGCTGAATATCTGTTTTTTCTAAATCATTCATGATCGATCTTTAGTCCTTAAATTGAGTTTGAAGTAAGGCCTGTGCATCGATTAATCGACGTGCCATTTCACCCATGGTCATACGTTGGCTCATGGCATTTTTTCTGAGCAAAGCAAATGCTTTATCTTCTTCAATGTGATGGATTTGCATCAGCATCACTTTGGCTTTTTCAATGTCTTTACGGTCAGCCAATTTGCATTTTGTTTCATTTAAATCTTTGAGTAGTTTTTTATGCTTTTTAAATTGCTCAATTGAAATTTCTAAAATACTGTCTAATTTTACTGGATCAATGCCATCTACAATATAAGCAGTTACGCCAGCTTCAATGGCATTTTTAATGGTGTCCTTATGCGAATTTTTGGTAAAAAGCACAGTGGGTAAATCAAACTGACTTACGCAACTTTCAATAATGTCACGCTGTGGGTGATCCATATCTAAAAGAATGACATCGGCATGTAAGGTCTGTAGATCTGTAGTATTCAAATGATCAATCATCAGGCAAGCCACAACTTCGAAACTATGTTCGATTAAAGAGGACTTAATAAAAGATGCACGTTCTACATCATCATCGATGAGTGCTATTTTTAGTTTTGGCATGCAAAAACTCAGGGCCGTCCTGAAATGAAATTTAATAAGACAAGCAATTTAAATGCCAAGTGATAAAAGTCAGAACAAACTGAAAATTATATGAATTTTCAAAGCTTTTATGCCACAGCTTATACATGCCTGCACCTTTATAATGCAATGATGCATCAAGATTAAGCTATTTGAGCAAATGTTAATTTGGGGGAAAATGCAAAATTACATATTGTAATTAAGTTTTATCAAAACACTTACACACATAGTTAAAAATAAATTAATATTTAACAGTAACTTAAAATTACAAAGCCAAACTTGGCATGATGAGTGCATATACTCAAGAAAGTCAAAGACGACTTAAATAAAATTTGTAAGACGGCCAACGATGTCCGTTCTGATCGTTTCTGCTATGTCACTACATATCAGCAACTTGTATACGTTCAGTTCAGGAGTTGGAAGCTATGTCTTCAAATTTAAATGCCAAAAAAGCCACAAAAATAAGTCTATTTAATTTTTCTTCATCAGCAATGCGGGCCTTCCACATGAGTTGGCTCGCATTCTTTGTTTGCTTCTTTGCATGGTTTGCCTGTGCGCCTTTGATGCCAGTGATTGCAGGCGAATTTCACCTCACGAAAGATCAAATTGCCAATATTAATATTGCCGCGGTTGCGATCACGATTTTAGTCCGCCTGATCGTTGGGCCTTTATGTGATAAATATGGCCCGCGTAAGACCTACACAGCATTATTAATTGTCGGCAGCATCCCAGTCTTTGGTGTTGCTTCTGCGAATAGCTATGAATCTTTTCTTTTCTTCCGCTTGCTAATCGGTGCGATCGGCGCAAGCTTTGTCATCACGCAATACCATACAAGCATTATGTTTGCGCCTAATGTGGTGGGTACAGCCAATGCGGCAACCGCAGGCTGGGGTAATTCAGGCGGTGGTGCAACACAAGCTTTAATGCCATTACTGCTTGGTGCACTCGTTATGTTTGGTGTAGAGCAAGCGATGGGCTGGCGTATTGCACTGATTGTACCTGGTGTGATGATGCTGATCGTGGGTGCAATGTACTGGAAATTTACCCAAGACTGCCCACAAGGTGACTTTAAAGAACTACGTGAACAAGGCGTTGCTGTTGGTTCAGATAAAAAAGGCGGTGTGGCCATTCTTATGCACGCTGCGCGCAATTATCGCGTATGGATTTTATTTGGCGCTTACGCAGCATGCTTTGGCATTGAAATCTTTATTCACAACATTATTGCGCTGTATTACGTCGACAACTTCCAATTCGGATTAAAAGAAGCCGGCATGGCAGCAGGGATCTTTGGTTTGTTGGCACTGTTTGCCCGCGCGCTCGGCGGCATTGTTTCAGACAAAGTCGCGACCACCAAAGGCTTAGATGGCCGTACCAAAGTTCTGTTTGCCATGATTCTACTTGAAGGCCTGTTTTTAATTCTGTTCTCGCAAATGAGCACACCAATATTCGCCATTCTTGCAATGACAGTATTCGCACTCTTCACCCACATGGCTTGCGGTGCTACCTACGCACTGGTGCCATTCATTGACCGTGATGCTTTAGGTGGTGTGGCAGGCATTATCGGTGCAGGCGGTAACGTAGGTGCAGTGGCTGCAGGTTTCTTGCTTAAAGGCATGCTGGATATTCAAACCACGCTTATGGTGTTGGGCGGTCTAGTGGTTATTGCTGCAAGCTGTGTGCTGATGATCCGCTTCTCTGTAGAGCATAAAGAAAAAGAACAGCGTCTGTTTGAACAAGCTGTGAATGAAAGAAATCTAGCTGAAGCTCAAAACTAATACAAATAGCAGCCTAAGCGTATAGAGGCTTAGGCTGCGCAAAAGAAAATATTGCGGAGAAAGAATATGAAAATCATCATGATTGGTCATGGCATGGTAGGCCACAAGTTTATTGAATCTGTACTGGAACACGCAGGTGATGATGTTGAATTAACCATTTTAGCTGAAGAGCCGCGTCTAGCTTACGACCGTGTGCACTTAACTGAATATTTCAGCGGAAAATCTGTAAAAGACTTAACCCTTTGCCGTAGTGACTTTGCTGATGCATATGGCATAGATTTACGCCTAAGCACCAAAGCAGTTGAAATTGATCAGCGCAATAAAACGGTGACGACGAATCATGGCGATATTCTTTCTTATGACAAATTAGTACTGGCTACAGGTTCATACGCTTTTGTACCGCCAATTCCAGGCAATGAACGTGAAAACTGTTTTGTGTACCGTACCATTGACGACCTAGATGCTATCCGTGCTGCAAGCTTGAATGCAAAATCAGGTGTGGTGATTGGTGGTGGTTTGTTGGGGTTAGAAGCAGCGAAAGCGCTGCGTGATTTAAACTTAGAAACGCATGTTGTGGAATTTGCACCACGTTTAATGGCAGTGCAAATTGATGATTTAGGCGGCAAAGTACTGCGTACTAAAATTGAAAATTTAGGTGTAAAAGTACACACCCAAAAAGCAACGTCTTGTATTGAAGATGGCGCGGAAGCTAAACACGTCATGAAGTTTGGTGATGGTTCTGAACTTGAAACCGACATCATTTTATTTTCTGCTGGTATTCGTCCACGTGATGAATTAGCGCGTCAAAGCGGTTTAGCCATAGGCGAGCGTGGCGGTATTGTGATTAATGATCATTGCCAAACCTCAAACCCAGACATTTATGCCATTGGTGAATGTGCGCTTTGGCAGAATAAAATTTATGGCTTAGTTGCACCGGGCTATGACATGGCGCGTATAGCTGCAAAGCACGTTATGGATGAAAGCTGTAACGCATTTGCTGGTGCAGACATGAGCACCAAGTTGAAACTGATGGGTGTGGATGTTGCATCAGTTGGTGATGCGCATGCAATGACACCAAATGCTTTAAGCTATTTTTATGCAGACGAAGCGGCGCAAGTCTATAAAAAGATTGTGGTGAATGCTGAAAAAACTAAACTGCTAGGTGCGGTTCTAGTGGGCTGTGCAAAAGAATATAACGATCTTTTGCAAATGATGCTGAATGATCTGGATGTACCAGAAAGCCCAGAAAGCCTGATTATGCCGGGCTTTGCAGAAGCTTCAGGTAAAGCGGGCGGCAGCGGTGTAGATCTGCTGCCAGACAGCGCAACGATTTGCTCATGCAACAACGTATCTAAAGCGGATATCTGTTCTGCAATTGCGGATGGTTCGACTTCTTTAGGCGCACTTAAAAAATGTACGAAAGCTGCAACTGCATGTGGCGGCTGTGCACCATTGGTGACGCAAGTGCTTAAGTCTGAGCTGCAGCGTCAAGGTGTGACTGTAAATAATCATATTTGTGAACATTTTGCTTACTCTCGCCAAGAGCTGTATCACTTGGTACGTGTGAATGAAATTAAAACCTTTGATGATTTAATTCAGCAGCATGGTCATGGTTTGGGCTGTGATATCTGCAAACCGACAGCTGCCAATATTTTAGCGTCTTGCTGGAATGACTTTGTACTTAAACCAAGCCATGCAGGCTTGCAAGACAGTAATGACTACTACCTAGGCAACATACAAAAAGACGGCTCTTATTCAGTCGTGCCGCGTATGGCGGGCGGTGAAGTTACTCCTGATGGTTTAATTGCTGTTGGTCAAATTGCGAAAGAATATGGTCTATATACCAAACTGACAGGCGGTCAGCGTGTTGATATGTTTGGTGCACAAGTGCATCAGCTGCCTGAAATTTGGGAAAAATTGATTGCTGCTGGTTTTGAGTCTGGTCATGCATACGGTAAATCATTGCGTACAGTGAAATCTTGTGTCGGCAGTACTTGGTGCCGCTATGGCGTAGACGACTCTGTTGGTTTGGCGATCTTCCTAGAAAACCGCTACAAAGGCCTGCGTTCACCGCATAAATTGAAAATGGCAGTATCAGGCTGCACCCGTGAATGTGCTGAAGCGCAAAGTAAAGATGTCGGAGTCATTGCGACAGAAAAAGGCTGGAATTTATATGTCTGCGGTAACGGCGGTATGAAACCGCGTCATGCAGAATTGCTGGCTTCTGACTTAGACACGCAAACATTGATTAAGTATATCGACCGTTTCTTTATGTTCTACATTCAGACAGCAGACCGTTTACAGCGTACTTCGGTATGGCGTGACAATATGGAAGGTGGCTTGGATTATCTGAAAGATGTCGTTGTGAATGACTCACTTGGCTTAGCTTCTGAACTTGAGCGCCGTATGAACCATGTGGTTGGTACTTACCAAGATGAATGGCGTACTGCAGTGGAAGACCCAGAAGTACGTAAACGCTTTAAAACCTTCATTAATGCTAAGGCTGAGGCACAGCAAGACCCGCATATTCAGTTTGCTTCTGTACGCGGTCAAATTCGCCCAAAAACAGAATCTGAGCGCGATGTAAACCGTATCCCAGTTGTAGAAGCATGACAAATTTAGGTATTGGAACTTTTATTTCATTTACAGCCATTTCTAAGGTTTGGAATAAAAGTTCAGGAAGGATAAAGAATATGACAATTTTAAAAGAAATGAATGATCTAGAGTGGTTTGATGTTTGTGCCTTAGATGACATTACGCCAAATACAGGTGTAGGTGCTTTAATTGGCGATCAGCAAATTGCGATTTTCCGAGTAGGTGCTGAAAAGCGAGTTTATGCGCTGAGCAATCAAGACCCGTTTAGTCAAGCTTATGTCATGTCGCGCGGTATCATTGGCGACTTGCAAGGTGAACGTGTAGTTGCATCACCTATTTATAAACAGCATTTTAGCCTTGCAACGGGCCGCTGCTTAGAAGACAAAGACCAAAAATTACTGGTTTTTCCAAGCAAAATTGAAAATGGCCGTGTGCTGATCAGCCCAACTGCTCAAAAAACCTATATTACCAATAATGCGCCATCGTCCCAGCTGATGAAATTGGTTTTGGTTGGTAATGGTTTAGCCGGTATGCGCTGCTTAGAAGATTTGCTGGACATGGCACCTGATCGGTATGAAATTACGGTCATTGGTGAAGAGCCATGGGGGAACTACAACCGTATTATGCTTTCGCCAGTACTATCCGGTGATAAGACGATTGAAGATATTATGCTGCATCCTCATGCATGGTATGAAGGTAAAAACATCCGTTTTGTTGCAGGTGATGCTGCGGTACGCATAGACCGTCCGCGTAAGCAGGTATACACAGAAAAAAGTTTAGTCATTGATTATGACCGACTGATTTTAGCGACAGGTTCTAAACCGTTTATTCCGCCAATACCGGGTACTGACTTAAAAGGCGTTTTAAGCTTCCGTGATATTTATGATGTCAACAAAATGCTCGACTACTGCAAAACCAAGAAAAATGCAGTGGTGATTGGCGGCGGTTTATTAGGGCTAGAAGCAGCTTATGGTCTGAAACAGCGTGGCATGAACGTTACTGTACTGCATTTGATGGACCGTATTATGGACCGTCAGCTGGATGAAAAAGCCAGCCTGATGCTGAAATCAGCGATTGAGCAAAAAGGCATTCGTATTTTGACTGCAGCGAATACCCAAGAGTTGCTTGGGCAAGATGGTCATGTGACACAATTACGTTTGCAGGATGGCACGGTATTAGATGCAGATCTTGTTGTGTTTGCAGTTGGTATTCGTCCAAATATTGCATTGGCACAAAGTGCAGGCCTTCGCTGCGGACGCGGTGTAATGGTGAATGACACTATGCAAACCTTTGACCCAAGTATATATGCCGTTGGGGAATGTATTGAACACCGCAGTCAAACATTTGGTCTGGTTGAACCGCTTTGGGGGCAGGCTTTCATTTGTGCATCACATTTGGCTGAACATGGCAGTTTAACTTTTAAAGCGCCAACAGTGCCTACACAATTAAAAGTAAGCGGATGTGACGTATTTTCAGCTGGCAACTTTGAACCGCAGGATGATTTTGAAGACATCATTTTGAATGATGAAAAGCGTCAAATATATAAACGCATTATTATTCAAAAAGATAAAGTCATTGGTGCAGTTCTTTTTGGTGATACAGAAGACGGCACTTGGTATGCAGAATTGATTGCAGATGAAACACCAATCAGTTCAATCCGGAACAAACTATTGTTTGGTAAGAATTTTGCATTAAAGAAAGCAGGGTGATTCATTATTAATCAAATAATAGAGTCACGACCGCGCAATTTCATTTTAAGTAAATTGTATTTGCGTAGGTATTGCTTCACTTTTGAAGGATCAAAAGTGACAAAAATCCTTTGTTGGGCGAAGGGTACATCCTATACCCCGCCCAACGGTGGCATCCATGCCACCACACGATAATTGATATTATCTTAAATTTTAATATTTTAGTCATATTTTAAAATTGGCCGTAACACCCAATTTATTGAGTTTGGAAATTAGGAGCCAGCAGAAGTGAATAGTATCCCGATGGTGGAACTGCCAAGCTCCACAGAAAACAAAATTAAAACAACGCAAACCACTTGCCCTTACTGCGGCGTAGGCTGCGGCGTGAGCACAACAGTTGAGCAGACTGCTTTAGGACAAAAAGTTAGCGTAATTGGAGATGTCAGCCATCCTTCAAACTATGGCAAGCTCTGTATTAAAGGCAGCAACTTAGCAGATACGCTCGGCTTAGAAACTCGTGTGCTTTACCCAATGATGGGGCGTAAAACTGAGCGTAAAGTGCGTACATGGGATGAGTCTATTGATGCAATTGCAAATAAATTTCAACAATATATTGATCAATATGGTCGCGATAGCATCGCATTTTATGTGTCTGGCCAGCTGCTGACAGAAGATTATTATGCGGTCAATAAGTTTGTAAAAGGCTATTTAGGTACAGCAAATATTGACACCAATTCACGGCTTTGTATGTCATCTGCAGTTGCTGCACATAAACGTGCTTTTGGTGAAGATCTTGTGCCAGCAAGCTATGAAGACTTTGAACACACTGACATGGTTGTTTTGGTGGGTTCAAATACTGCTTGGTGCCATCCTGTGCTGTATCAGCGCTTAATGAAGGCCAAAGAAGAACGCGATTTATTTGTTGTCGTGATTGATCCGCGTTTTACCAGTACATGTGAAGCTGCAGATTTGCATTTGCCAATTTTACCTGGTCAAGACGTTGCATTGTTTAACGGCTTACTTCAGTACTTAGTTAAAAATAATTATAGCGATCTTGAGTTTATAGCGAATCATACACAAGGTTTAGCTCAGGCTTTGCAGCAAAGTGAATCAGAAGCATCTATCGAAGCTGTTGCAGAACGCACAGGTATTTCATTAGAAAAATTAAATATTTTCTTTGAAAAGTTTGCCAAAACAGAAAAGGTCATGAGCCTATTTTCTATGGGCGTCAATCAGTCTTCACGTGGTGTGGACAAAGCCAATAGCATTATCAATTGTCATTTGCTGACTGGAAAAATTGGCAAATTAGGCGCAGCGCCGTTTTCAATGACAGGACAGCCGAATGCCATGGGTGGCCGTGAAGTTGGTGGCTTAGCCAATATGCTGGCAGCGCATTTAGACCTAGATAACGCAGCGCATCAGTCTTTGGTGCAAGAGTTCTGGCAAAGTCCATATATTGCCAACAAGGCTGGGTTAAAAGCAGTAGATTTATTTCAAGCTGTCGAAAGCGGGAAAATCAAAGCTATTTGGATTATGGCGACAAATCCTGTCGTGAGTTTGCCAGATGCAGATCAAGTCAAACGTGCGCTTGAGCAATGTGAATTTGTAGTTGTCTCTGATATTTGTAAAGACACAGATACCACACAATATGCAGATGTGTTGCTGCCTGCATTGGGCTGGGGTGAAAAAGACGGCACAGTAACCAATTCTGAACGCCGTATCTCACGCCAATCTGCTTTTTTAGATGCACCAGTGGAAGCAAAAGCAGACTGGTGGGCAGTCGCGCAAGTGGCGAAAAAAATGGGCTTTTCAGGTTTTAACTTTAATAATGCTCATGAAATATTCATTGAACATGCGAAATTATCTGTGTATAAAAATGCGCCTTTGTGGCAAAGAGCTGCAGCAGAACATTTCCGTTATTTTAACTTGCACGGTTTAACTGAATTAAGCTTAGAAGACTATAACCAATTTGCACCGACTCAGTGGCCTGTATGGCAAGCTGATCAAGCCGTTGATGCTGTTAGTCGTTTGTTTGCCCAAGGCCAATTCAGCCATGCAGATGCCAAAGCTAAATTTGTGGCGACAGCCGCAATTAACCCTGTACATCAGGTCTGTGGCGAATATCCATTAATTTTAAATACTGGCCGTATTCGCGACCAATGGCATACCATGAGCCGTACGGGTTTATCGGCAAACTTAAGTACGCATCGTGCAGAGCCGTATTGTGAAATTCATCCGCAAGATGCCTTGAAGTTTGGTGTTAAAGATGGCGAATTGGTTGAAGTTAAATCCAATTGGGGACTGTGCATCTTACGTGCGCAAGTCAGCAGCAATATACGCCGTGGACAAGTTTTTGCGCCTATTCATTGGAATGATCAGGTAGCGTCCGATGCGAGAATTGGTAAAGTGGTTAACCCTGTGGTTGATGCGCTTTCAGGCGAACCTGAGTTTAAACATACACCTGTTTTTGTGCAGCCATTCTATACACAGTGGCAAGGCGTGCTGTACGTGCGTCAGGGCTTTGAACACATTGTGCAATCTACCATTCAAAACACGATTTGGTGGACTAAAGTCACTACAGCAAAAGCAACACGCTATGAACTTGCAGACCGTCAAAAATTTAGCGCCACGGTTGAACACTTGAAGGAACTTCTGCCTTTTACCGATGAAAGTTTTGAGTGGCTTAATTTACAAGATCAAACAGCTCACTTGAGTCATAGCATAGTACTTAAAGATGGCCAGCTTATTGCTAGTCTTTATATAGCACCTCAAGCTTTATTGCCTGATCGCGATTGGATTGCGGGGTTGTTTAAACGTGAGCGTTTAAGCGCCATGCACCGTAAGGCGCTGCTTGCAGGACAGCCAATGAGTATGAGTAACAGTGCAGGACCTTTGGTGTGCAGCTGTTTCAAAGTCGGCAAAAATATCATTATCGAAACCATCAAAGAAAAAAATATTAGTCATGAAAAACAAGTCACAGCTTGTTTAAAAGCAGGCGGTAACTGTGGTTCATGTTTAGCAGAAATTCGAGGGCTCATTAAAGCCTGTCAGATGGAGTATGCAGAATGAAAAAGAAAATATTTAAACAGGTTACATACCCGCAAACGGACTTAGTTATTTTGGCTGGAGGTCAAGCCCGACGCATGAACGGGATTAATAAACTCTTACATAAATTTGACGATGAAATTCAATTAATCAAAATTCATCAACATTTAAAAAGTCGTGTTGGTCAAGTTTGGGTCAATAGTCATCGCGATCATTCGATTTATGAACGCTTAATTCCATCCATTCAGTTTTTTAAAGATGATGAAGCTGGATTTCATGGGCCTTTGATGGGGATGAAAAGTGCATGGCAATACGTACAAGCTGACTATGTATTATTTGTACCCTGTGATGTGACTTATATTCCTAAAAAAGTCATTTCACGCTTACATCAGGCCATGCAACGCCATCCTTTATGCGAAGTTGCGGTTGTTGAAATTAACGGCAAGGCATTATTTCCATTTTGCTTATTAAAACGTAGCAGTTTGCCTAAAATATGCATGCATTTAGAACAAAATCAGCGCAGTTTAAAGCATTGTTTTGCAGAAATGCACATGCAATTGGCACGTTTTAAAAATCATGCACTATTTTTTCACAGCATTAATTCATTTGATGAGTTACAACAACATCAGCAGCTCAATTTTTTATAAACATTAAATACAAGTGATTAAATTACGCACATTTTCTGTGCAATTCACTTGATTGTAATTACGATATTTAAGCACTCACCCTCATGTAATGACTAATGTGAATAGTGTGTAGCTAAAAATAAAAGGGACATTGTTTCAAAAGTGTTTTGAAGTGTACTCATTTCAAAAATTACAAAAATATATCCCTGTTTTTAAACAATAAAAATTTATTTTTTAAAATTTAGAAACAACACTCAAAGTTGGAACACTTTTTGCTAAATAACTTGCAATAAAATAGGGCATCTCAAATGAGCTGTTCATCTACAGCGCATTTGAATGCAATGGATTAGACGTATGCATAGCATCACAAAATTACAAGCGACTCCGTTCCAAGATCAATTTGGGCGGTACAAGCGTAAATTGCGTATATCGGTGACAGATCGGTGTAATTTTAAATGTGTGTATTGCATGCCTGAGCACCCTGAATGGATGCATAAACATAATTTACTCAGCTTTGAAGCTTTATACGCATTTTGCAAATTTATGGTACAACGCGGTATTGAGCAAATTCGTATTACTGGTGGTGAACCACTCATGCGTCAGGGAGTTGTTCATTTTGTACAACAACTACAAGCACTAAGAACTTTAGGTTTAAAACGAATCTCTATGACCACTAATGGTCATTATTTAAAGCAATATGCACAGGCCTTAAAACAAGCAGGCTTAGATGACTTAAATATTAGTTTAGATAGCTTAGATGCAACACAATTTCAGCAACTCACTCAAAGAAAACTTGCTCCAGTGCTAGAAGGCATTGCTGAAGCAAAAAAAGTAGGATTGAAGCTCAAAATTAATACTGTGCTGATGCAGAGTTTTAATAGCAATCAAATTATTTCCTTAGTGCAATGGGCCTTGCAACAACACGTTGAATTACGTTTTATTGAGTTTATGCCCTTAGATGGCGATAAAAAATGGACTCAACAAGAGGTCGTGTCCGAACAATACATATTAGAAATCTTAAGCAGCCAATTTAACGTACAGATTTTAGAAGGACAAGGCGCACAGCCTGCGCGTCAATACTTAGTGAATGGTCAAGCTTTGGGGATTATTTCCACCATTACAAACTCCTTTTGTGGTCGCTGTGACCGTTTGAGACTAAATGCGCAAGGCGAATTTTATAATTGTTTATTTTCACTGCAAGGGTTGAATATCAAGCAGGATATTGAGGCATTAAGTTTTTATCCTCAGCAAAATGGCACACTTTTAAATAGTAAATTGGCCTCTTATATTTGGCAAAAAGAACAAGGCTTTCATAGCTTAATGGCACAAAATCAGTCAAGCGGTCTTCGTAAAATTAGCATGCACATGATTGGAGGCTAAGCCGATGCATAGCATAAACATCTGTATAGAAGCTTTTGGTGCAATCGAAAAACAACTTCCTCAAGAACTGACTTTTGAGTGTGAGTTTAATGCCACAGTTGCAGAGGTCTTAAATATGATCGTGCAGACCTATCCGCAAGTTGAAGCAATGCTAGAGCGCTGTGCCTGTGCAATCGGCGAAGACATTATCTCTAGACAGCAACATTTAACGCAAAATAGCACTGTTGTGTTGTTGTCACCTGTCGCAGGAGGTTAAAACTCATGCTCAAAGATTTTTCGCGTATTCAAAGTGAATTATTTAACCAAGCGCTATTTGACACAATCCATGCTTTTCCAGAATGTGGTGGTGTGGGAGTATTTATTGGAACTGTACGTAATCATCATGATGGCAAAGCGGTAAAAGCATTGAAATATACCGCTTATGCACCTGTTGCCGAAAAAATGATTCGCCAAATTGAGCATGACATTCAAACAAAATACGGCGTGTCTTATGTAAGAGTGGTTCATCGAGTTGGGGCTTTAGATATAGGCGATACAGCAATTATTGCCATGGCCTATTCAGCGCATCGTCGTGAAGCTTTTCAAGCCTGTGAAGAAGCAGTAGAACGTGTAAAGCATGAAGTGCCCGTGTGGAAAGAAGAATTCTATATGGATGGCAGTAGCCAATATGTAGAAGGTTGCTGTATTCGTAAAGACCATGACCCCAACGCGCATACAGGATCTTTAATCACAGCGACACATACACACTGCTCACATCAGCATGATGAACACCATTTAAGCCAAGATATTGATGAATCAGCCAAAGTGCCTGTTTTCTATCAATGGCCTTTATAAATTTATAAAAATTTTAAATATATTTAAAAAACTAGATTGAGGAAATGCAATGAAAAATGTCGGGATGAAAGCTGAAAGCTATCGTACTGCAATTGCCACAGGGATACTTCATGCACCGGCACATTGCATTGAATTATTAAGAAATGGCAATACTGAAAAAGGCGATGCGCTAAAAACTGCACGGATTGCAGGTATTTTAGGGGCAAAACGTACTGATGAACTAATTCCGTTGTGTCATCCATTGCCCATTTACCGTGCAGATGTCGAATATCAACTATTTGAGGCGCATGTCGAAATTAGTGCAGTGGTCGAAACCATTGGCCCAACTGGGGTTGAAATGGAAGCCTTGACTGCGGTAAGCCTTGCAGGTTTGACTTTATATGACATGCTCAAACCGCACTGTGAACCAGAAGACTTATGTTTGGATCAGGTAAAGCTGCAGAAGAAAAAAGGTGGAAAATCTCACTTTAGTCGTGTGCTTAAAGAAGCTTTGTCCGCATCTATTATTGTGCTTTCAGATACTGTTGCTGCAGGTAAAAAACCAGATACAGCGGGGCAGAATGTTTTAGAAATTTTAGAAGAAGCAAATTTTAGCAACATCAGCTATCAAGTTATATCAGATAGCCCTGAACAACTTTTGGCTTTGGTAGAACAGCATAAAGCGCAATATCCACTAATTTTAACTGTGGGTGGTACAGGCTTAGGCCCGAAAGATTTAACTGTTGAAACACTTCAGCCTCTGTTACAGCGTGAAATTCCCGGCTTAATGGAGGCTTCGCGAAGTTTTGGACAAAAGCGGACGCCTTATGCGGCTTTAAGTCGAGGTATTGCAGGCTATATTGATCAAAGCCTTGTCATTACCTTACCAGGGAGCCGTCAAGGTGCTAAAGAATCTTTAATTGCCATTTTACCCGCCTTGGTTCACTTATTTGATGTGCAAAAAAATATCCCTCATGCAGGAGGATATCAATGAATCAATCGGTCGGACATTTAGCCTGTGGTGCGGAAGCTGGATTAATTTCAATTGATCAAGCCTTGGCACTTATTTTTAAGAATGTGCAAAGCCTAGGTACAGAAACGGTCGCTCTTTCTGATGCCTTAAACCATTTTCTCGCGGAAGCTGTATATTCAAGTCTTAACTTACCCATGTTTTCACAAAGTGCTGTCGATGGCTATGCAATTTGTGCGACAGGCGATGTACATGCACACACTGAATTTGAACTAGTCGGTGAACTACGCGCAGGTCAATTGGCAAATATTTCCCTGCGTGAGGGTCAAGCTGTAAGGATATTTACGGGTGCAGCAATTCCACAGCACACAACGACTGTTGCACGGCAAGAAATTGTACAAGCCTATGCAGACAAAATTGTGCTAAGCCATGATTTAGCCACACATGCTGATATTCGAGATATAGGTGAAGAAATTGCACAAGGTCAGCGATTGGCAGAACACGGTCAACAGCTGAGCGTCGGTGCTATCGCAGCCTTAAGCATGGCGGGGGTTAGGCATGTACAGGTTTACCGTTATCCGAAAGTTGCAGTGGTGATTACAGGTGATGAAATTGCAATGGAGGCCAGCGATTTAGCTACGGGTAAAATCTTTGATGCCAATGCACCACTCATTCAAGCATGGTTTAAAGCACGTAATCAAAAGGTCAGCATATTTCATGTAGCAGACGATGAAGGCGCAGTTTCAGCTTTATTCGACCAACTTAAAAACCAATATGACCTGATCATTACGACTGGTGGTGTATCAGTAGGTGATTATGACTTTGTCCGTCCTGTGGCCCTAAAGGTTGGTTTTGAACAAATCTTTTGGAAAATTAAGCAAAAACCTGGCAAACCCATGTTTTTTGCGCAATATACAGAGCGCAATTTACATCATTGCTACTTGCTCGGTCTACCCGGAAACCCTGCTGCAGTTTATGTAGGCATGCAAATTTATGCATCCACTTTACTCAATGCGCTACAAAATCAACAACAACAACCAAACTGGTTTAGTGGGCAAATGACCCATGCGCTAAAACCTGATGCACGTGAGCGTTTTTTACGTATGTCTGTTCAATTTGAACAAGGCATCCTTCGTTTAAGCAATTTAACAAAGCAACAATCACATATGCTAAGCAATCTAATGCATGCCAATTGTTTGGTACGTGTACCTGCCAACCAGAGCATACAGATTGGGCAATGTCTAAATGGCATTTTTATTTAATTTCTAAATACATCATGGCTATGTATAAGGGCTCACTCATCCTATAGGAATTACCAATGCGTTTACCTTCTACTCTCATCATAGGGTTGTGTGTACTGTGGAATATCACACACGCTGAAACTGTAAAAATATATGCTGCTGCAAGTTTAAGTAATGCAATTACAGATATTGCAACACAGTATCAAGCCAAGCACAGTGATGTGAAAATTGTTCCTGTGTTTGGGGCATCTTCTGCATTAGCCAAGCAAATTGAAGCAGGTGCGCCTAGCGATATTTATTTTTCTGCAGACCAAGACTGGATGAGTTATTTACTCAAAAAACAGAAAATACAGGCAAACTCCATTCACACGCTCTTATCTAATGATTTGGTTTTAATTGGCCCACGCACAAGCACGCTCAAAATCAAAACTGTACCAGAGTTTGCATTTTCACAATCATTTCAGGGACATCTATGTACAGGTCAAATGGAATCTGTGCCAGTTGGCAAATATGCCAAACAAAGTTTAATTAAATTAAATTGGCTCAATAGTTTGGCTGGCCGAATTGTGGGTACAGATGATGTACGTTCTGCATTGGCATTTGTAGAGCGTGGGGAATGTACGGTGGGTATTGTCTATCGAACAGATGCCATGATTAGCAAGAAAGTGAAAATACTTAGTGTGTTTCCAGCGAATAGCCACCATCCGATTGAGTATCCTGTCGCTTTAACCCTACAAGGTATACAAAACAAAGATGCTGTAGCGTTTTATCACTATTTAAAAACACAAGAAACCTCAAAACATATTTTTAAACAATACGGTTTTAAGCTTTAAAGGCTAGGGTGATGTAATGCTAAGTCCTGAAGAGTGGAGCGCCTTATATTTATCTGCCAAAGTGGCTATGTGTGCAACGCTTTTTTGTCTGCCTTTTGCCATAGCCTTGGCTTGGGTACTTGCTCGGCATGACTTTTATTGCAAATTTTTAGTTGAAGCTTTATTGCAGTTACCAATGGTTTTACCCCCTGTGGTGCTGGGTTATATGTTGCTGATTGTATTTGGTGCAAATGGCTGGGTTGGGCAACTGCTTCAGCACTGGGGGATTCAGTTGGTCTTTAATTGGAAGGGTGCTGTTTTGGCCTCCATGATTGTTGCATTTCCTTTAATTGTGCAACCTATTCGTTTGTCTTTTCAAATGATCAACCAAGAATTAGAGCAAGTCGCAGGTTCGTTAGGGGCAAATCCAAGACAAGTCTTTCAAAGCATTAGCTTGGCTTTGGCCTTACCAGGTATTTTGATGGGTAGCATTTTAGGATTTAGCCGTAGCTTAGGTGAATTTGGTGCAACAATTACCTTTGTGGGCAATATTCCAGATGAAACACGCACCATACCAATTGCCATTTATTCACTTATTCAACAGCCCAATGGTGAGCAAGCTGCCATGCGTTTAGTGGTGCTTTCTGTTTGTATTGCCATGTCTGCCTTAATTGCAAATTATTATATTTTACAACGCTTTCAACGAAAGTTAGGAGCCTAGCATGCTTCGATGTGACTTCCATTTTCAATATGCAACTTTTGATCTACACGCTCAAATAGACATGCAAACACAACTGCTGGGCATTTCGGGGCCGTCGGGAAGTGGAAAATCGACTTTCTTAAAAAATATAGTGGGATTATTACAGCCCAAAGAGGGCTTTATTCAATTGAATGAACATCTGTTAGATGATGCACAGACCCAATTACATGTGCCCATGCACCAACGCCGTATTGCGTTAATTTTTCAAAAAGCGTGTCTCTTTCCGCACCTTAACGTAATGCAAAATTTACAATATTCACTGCGTTTTCAAAACACTGCCGTATGCAAATTTAGTTTTGATGAAGTGGTTGAACTCCTCGAAATAAAGCCACTCCTTAAGCGACGTGTCAATCAGCTCTCTGGCGGAGAAGCACAGCGAATTTCAATCGGACGAGCGCTACTATCTTCACCAGATTTACTTTTGCTTGATGAGCCGTTAACAGGTTTAGACCGTAAATTAAAAGACCAAATTTTACCATTTTTAAAAAATATTAAAGCGCAAACGAACTTGCCAATGATTTATGTCACACACCATTTAGAAGAACTCAGCTATTTGGATGCACAGGTGATGTATATGGATCACGGAAAAATAACTTAAGACACATCAATATTTCAAAATTGGACAGATACACATGGACTTTTTACCAATTTCACTCAAACTGCAACATCAACCTTGTTTAATTGTCGGTGGCGGGGCCATTGCATACCGTAAGGCACAACTTTTGGTGAAAGCTGGGGCAATTATTACAGTAATTGCACCAACGATACATGATGATTTCTTGGCATTAGTAGTCGCGTCTAAAGGTCAATATATTGCCCGTGAATTTCAAGCCGATATTGCGCTTACAAAATATCGGTTGGTGATTGCTGCCACGAACTTGCATGCATTAAATGCAGAAATATATGCCTTAAGTGAATGCCAAAATGTGTTGGTTAACAGCGTGGATGACGTTCCACATTGCCGCTTTATGTTACCTGCAATTATTGATCGCTCACCTTTAATGATTGCAGTGGCCAGTAATGGGACTTCCCCAGTACTCACCCGACAAATACGCACTCAACTTGAATCAACAATACCGCATGAGCTTGGGCGTTTAGCAGAATTTTCTGGAAAATGGCGTAGTGCTGTAAAAGATAAAATAAACACCGCAGATGAACGCCGTATCTTTTGGGAAAACTTGTATGCTAGTCCTCTACGAGAACAGGTTTTTAGTGGCAATATTGCTCAAGCAGATCAACTGATTACTGAAGCTTTAAAACATTGGCAAAAACCGAAAGGGGAAGTCTATTTAGTAGGTGCTGGGCCAGGTGACCCAGAGCTATTAACACTCAAAGCCTTACGTTTAATGCAACAAGCGGATGTGATTATTTATGATCGGCTGGTTTCTGCACCCATATTAGAACTATGCCGACGCGATGCAGAAAAAATCTATGTCGGGAAAGCGCGCTCTAACCATAGTGTACCGCAAGAAGGAATTAATGCTTTATTGGTAAAATATGCTTTAGAAGGCAAACGTGTTTGCCGGCTGAAGGGGGGCGACCCCTTTATTTTTGGTCGTGGTGGAGAAGAATTACAAGAGCTTTGCGAGGCAAATATTCACTTTCAAGTGGTACCTGGTATTACCGCAGCCTCAGGTTGTTCTGCTTATGCAGGTATTCCCTTAACGCATCGTGATTATGCACAGAGTGTTCGCTTCTTAACAGGACATTTAAAAGAAGGCTCTCCCGAGTTGCCGTGGTCTGAATTGGTGTATGAAAATCAAACACTGGTACTGTATATGGGTTTAATGGGGCTAGAAACCATTTGCCAAAAACTTATTGCGCATGGTCAACGTGCTGATATGCCAGTGGCGCTCATTTCAAAAGGCACCACACCTGAGCAAAAGGTAGTGGTCGGAACATTAGCCGATATTAACGCTAAAGTGCTTGAGCATGAAATTCAAGCACCCACACTTACGATCATTGGTGAAGTTGTCAACTTACGCGAACAACTCAATTGGTAGCATCAATTGAAACAGCTGTAAGACTTTAAAACTGTTTGTTTGCCTAAGCATAGTTTGACTGACATTTCGGTTGTACTGTTATTAGGCAATAGACATGCTTTTCACTTCAAAAGCGGTTTAAACGATTAGCAAGGCGCTAGATTCTTGCTCATAAAGCGTATATTGATGCACATAACCAAGGCCAATGTTCAATATGTCAAAATTGATTGAGTGAAGATTTAAAAAACTCGACCAATTGACCGAAAATGCACTTGTTATGCGCCATAAAATTGTCAATACTCACGCCCTAAATTTCAGTCTTAAAACTTTATTAAACCACTACAGTTTAAGGTCGGGTCAAGTTGTGAAAGCGTATCATTTTTCATTATCTCAATTACAAAAAGCATTATTGGCCGTAGGCGCACTTTCAAGTCTAGGACTGAGTACTACACTAACACATGCAAATGAAGAGCAGCCACAACAGTTAGACACGATTCATATTAGTGCACCAACTAATCCAGTGCTTAAAGAAAGCATAAATTTAACAGGATTTCATCAAGAAAATCTGATTGACATCCCAGCATCCATAAGTCGTATTAGTGCCGAAACTATTGCAAATCAACAAGCTAAAACACTGGCAGATGTGGTAAAAAATGACGCTGCTGTAGGTGAGGGTTATGCGCCCATTGGTTACTATGCCAATTTTGTCATGCGTGGTTTTTACCTTAATCTTGGCTCTAGCTATTTAATGAATGGCAATTTACTGCGTGGCGAGCAAAATATTGCACTTGAAAATAAACAGCAAGTCGAAATACTCAAAGGGATTAGTGCAATACAAAGTGGTATGTCTACACCGGGCGGTGTGGTTAATTATGTAACTAAACGCCCTGAGCATATACGTGCACTGACTTTAGATGCAGATAGCTATGGTGGTCACCGCATTGCAGCAGATATGGGAGATTTTTTTGGTACAGAACAGCAGTTTGGTTACCGTTTAAACCTTGCCAAAGAACAAATGCATCCCAATGTAGAACATGCTATTGGTCAACGCCTGTTTGGTTCATTGGCTCTTGATTGGAAGGTTTCTGACCGCTCAAAACTTGAGTTCGATATCGAATCACAACGTCAGCGTCAACGCTCCGTACCGGGATATCAGCTTTTGGACAATGCGACTGTCCCTAGTGATGTGAGTTGGGATCGTTTATTGGGTTATCAAAGCTGGACTAATCCCGTAACCAATACCAGTTTAAACAGTAATTTAAAATTTAGTCATCAAATTAATGATTTATGGAATGCTTATGCCAATGCATCACAAAGTCGTACTGTAGTGGATGATTATTCGGCTTTTCCATGGGGATGTTATGATGCAATATGCCAAAGTACAGGCTTTGGCAATACCTTTGACCAAAATGGTTACTATGATCTTTATGATTACCATAGCCCGAACGATAGCTATTTAAGTAATCAATTTAAGACTGGCTTAAATGGTCAATTTGCGACGGGCGATTGGCAACATCAGTTAAATGTAGAGCTGACACATACCTACAAAAGACATGCACAATATGATGCAGTTAATGAATGGATTGGTACGGGAAATATTCATCAAAATGTGGGGGATGTTACACCTACAACCGTTAGCTTAGGCAATCATTATAAATCTTTAGATAGCAAACAAACTTCGTTAAATATTTCTGATCTCATTGATTTAAATGCAGAATGGTCCGTACTTGCTGGCGGAAAACTGCTTCATTTAAATGAACAAGCATTTGATGTAACACAAACCCAATTACGTGATACAGACATCAATCGATTCTTGCCTCAGCTGGCATTGATGTATCAACCTTGGCAAGGCACACATATTTATGCATCTTATGCTAAAGGTTTAAGTGATGGTGGCCAAGCGCCATGGTTTGCCAACAATAATTTTGAAACATTAGCCCCAATTTATTCCACGCAATATGAGTTAGGTCTAAAGCAACAATGGCAAACATTACTTTTCACTGCTGCACTGTTTGACTTAACCCAAGACCATCAATATACCAATACTGCTTTGGATTTTGTCACGCAGGGTGAACAACATAATCTTGGGCTTGAGCTGGGCTTGCAAGGCAATGTTTCACCTAATTTAGAGTTGGCATCCAGTGTAGCCATTACCCGCGCACGTTTAAAAGGCACGAATACCTTAGAAAATGAAGGCCATCAAGCTCAGAACGTACCTAAATTACGCTTTGCTAACCATTTGACATATCGCGTAGCGCAAGTTGAAGGTTTAAAGCTTTTGGCGGGCATGCAATACAGCGGTCGAAAAAATGCCAATAAGCTGGGCAATGTATCTGTGCCAAGCTATACCTTATTTGATTTAGGCGCGATATATCAGTTTAAAACCAATGACTATGCACATTCGGTACGCTTAAATGTAGAGAACGTTTTAAATAAAAAATACTGGCGTGATGCTGGAGCATACTTTGGCGATGATTACTTATTTTTAGGCACACCACGTACAGCGCAGTTATCGTGGACTGTGAACTTTTAACTTCGTTAATTTAAGTATTTAAAATATGTCTCATCAGCAATTTGGTGCGATGTAAATAAAATTATTAAACATTGAATTGAGCAGATGGGGTGTAGACTACCATCTGCTTTCTTCATTTCATCTGAAGAACAACAAATTTGAATAGGGTCTCATCTCCAATGAATGCGACACCTAGCGTCAATTAAGGAGAACATGGATGCAGCTTAAAAATTCTGAACTGCTTAAAACACAAATTTATATTAATGGCGAATGGTGCAATGCATCTGATGGTCAAAATTTTGCTGTGATCAATCCAGCCACTGGTGAAGAAATTGCACGCGTGCCAAGTGCCAGTACTGAACAAGTAGAACAAGCGGTAGAAGCTGCAGAAACAGCTTTAGTTTCATGGAAACAAACGACTGCCAAAGAACGCTCCACTTTACTGCGCAATTGGTTTGATTTAATGATGGCGCATCAAGAAGATTTGGCTGTCATTTTAAGTACAGAACAAGGTAAACCACTGAGCGAAAGTCGTGGCGAAATTGCGTATGGCGCAAGTTTTATAGAATGGTTTGCCGAAGAAGCAAAACGCACCTACGGCGATGTGATTCCACACGACAAACAAGGCCGTCGTTTGGTTGTTATTAAACAACCGATTGGTGTTGTTGCAGCCATTACCCCTTGGAACTTTCCCAATGCCATGATCACACGTAAAGTCGGTCCTGCATTGGCTGCAGGATGTACTGTTGTCATTAAACCTGCCTCTGAAACACCACTATCTGCATTGGCCTTGGTTGCACTCGCAGAACGTGCTGGAATTCCAAAAGGTGTAGTGAACGTGGTTACAGGTAGCTCACGAGATATTGGTGCCGTGCTGAGTTCACATCCAGCCATCAAAAAAGTTTCATTTACTGGTTCAACAGCGGTTGGTAAGTTATTAATGGCACAATGTGCAACCACCATGAAAAAAGTGAGCATGGAACTCGGGGGGAATGCACCATTTATCGTATTTGATGATGCTGATCTTGATAAGGCGGTGCAAGGTGCAATGGCGTCTAAATTCCGTAATTCAGGCCAAACCTGTGTATGTACCAACCGTATTTTGGTTCAAGACAGCATTCATGATGCCTTTCTTGCAAAATTAACTACTGCTGTAAATCAATTAAAAGTTGCTCCAGCATTTGAAGCAGGTGCAGAGCAAGGGCCATTGATTAATGAAAAATCAGTGGAAAAAATTGAACAACACATTGCCGATGCTGTCGCAAAAGGTGCAACGGTAGTGACTGGCGGTCAGCGCCATGCTTTAGGTCATACCTTCTTTGAACCTACAATTTTATCTGGTGTGACTCAAGCGATGTTGGTTGCCAAAGATGAAACTTTTGCGCCACTGGCTCCAGTATTTAAATTTAGTACAGATGCAGAAGCGATTCAGATGGCAAATGATACCGAATATGGTTTAGCTTCTTATATTTATACCAATAACTTAAGCCGAGCGTGGAATATTTCAGAAGCGCTAGAGTATGGAATGGTTGGAATTAATGAAGGCCTCATTTCTACGGAAGTTGCGCCTTTTGGTGGTATTAAAGAATCGGGGACTGGCCGTGAAGGTTCTAAGTACGGCATTGAAGACTACTTAGAAATTAAATATATGTGTATTGGTATTTAAACGCCGTATCTCAAATAAAAATAAGGATCTCATGATCCTAATTTTTCATTTAACTCAATGCATTTACATATACGAAGTGGCAAAAATCCACTGCAAATATCTACATTAGAACCAATCAATCTGCATATTTGAACAAGTCATATCAAACTGCATGAGTAATTTTGCATAATGCTCAATTTCTGGTAATTCCCACTGTATATAATATTGTGCAGCCTGTAACTTACCCTTAAGGAAGCTAATATCTTCATGATTTTCAGATTGTCCATAAGTCATAAGTGCCTTATTACTCATTTCTAACCAAAGCCATGCCACAATCACTCGGCCCATTATTTCTAAAAATAGTGCTGAGTTTGCCAATGTTTCATTCACTTTGCCTTCGTGTAAAGATTGCCCCAAAACAGCAATTGTTTGTTGTAGCGTATTTAAATGCACTTTGAATATTTTGGCCAAAAGTGCAACTTCTTCAGAGGTAGATGCCTCCAAAGTTTGCTGAATACGTTGAAGCAATAACTCTAGGCCAAGACGATGATGTTGCCAAAGTTTTCGGCCCAATAAATCTAAAGACTGTATACCAAAAGT
This sequence comes from Acinetobacter sp. SWAC5, assembly GCF_003419885.1. Lineage (NCBI taxonomy): Bacteria > Pseudomonadati > Pseudomonadota > Gammaproteobacteria > Moraxellales > Moraxellaceae > Acinetobacter > Acinetobacter sp. SWAC5. The sequence goes on along the minus strand of NZ_QUWR01000010.1, from coordinate 33,028 downwards.
GCCTTCATGAATCGGATTGAGACGATTATCTCGATAGCACTGCTCTACAGGGTATTCACGAGTATAGCCTGCACCACCCAGCACTTGAATGGCTAAATCATTGGCTTTTGGCCCGTATGCAGAAGGAAACGATTTGACTACTGGTGTAATCAGGTCTAATAAAATGGCACTGTCTTCATTGCCATTGGCTTGGTGTTCATCAATTAAACGTGCAGCAAATAAACACAGCGCAAGCGAGCCTTCAACATAGCTCTTTTGGGCCAATAGCATACGCTTTACATCCGCATGTTCAATAATATTAACTGGTTTTGAGTGGCTAGTTTTATCTGTAGGTAAGCGTCCTTGCGGTCGATTTTTAGCATAGGTTAAAGATTCTAAATAACCACGATAACCAATCATGGATGCGCCAAGTGCAACACCGACTCGGGCTTCATTCATCATTTTGAACATGTACTTAAGGCCATGGCCAGCCTCACCAATTAAATAGCCAACACAATCATCATTTTCACCAAAACTTAATACGGTTGAAGTTGTGCCACGGTAGCCCATTTTATGCAGTAAGCCTGCTAAATTAACATCATTGGCTTCGGCTAATGTGCCATCGGCATGTGTGCGAATTTTTGGCACAATAAATAGAGAAATGCCTTTGGTCCCACTAGGTGCATCTTGAATACGTGCAAGTACGAGGTGCACTATATTTTCAGTAATGTCTTGATCTCCACCAGAGATAAACATTTTTTGACCTTTAATTTTAAAGGTACCATCTTCCTGTGGAATGGCTTTGGTGCTTAAATCACCTAAAGAAGAACCTACATCGGGCTCAGTGAGCGCCATGGTGCCTGAAAAACGACCATTCAGCATGGAGGGTAAAAACATTGCTTTTTGTTCTTCTGTTGCAAAGGCATGAATTACATTGGCCGCCGCCGAAGTTAAAAAGCAATAGGCCACAGTCGAAGGGTTAGCTGACATAAAAAAAGCATTACAGGTCATGTTTAAAAGCGTAGGTAACTGCATACCACCATCAGCATAATCATGTTGTGCGCATAATAAGCCCGCATCGGCAAATTGTTTCCATGCAATTTTAACTTCATCAATTGTCGTGACTTTTTTACCATCAAATGTGGGTTCATGATGGTCTGCTTTTGCGTTATGTGGTGCAAAAAAGTCTAAGGCGATACCATGTGCTGTATCTAATATACTGTTAAAAGAGCTTCTATCATGGTCTTGATAGCGCGGAAATTCTGTTAATTGCTCGGCATTAAATACCTGATATAAAAGAAAGTCCAAATCTTTAAGCTGAATTAAAGGCCCCATGTGCATCATCCTGAATCGTATTGTATATACAAAGATTAGCAGTTGAATTTTAATTTGAGGATTGTCAATATTGACATCTATGGATGAAAAAACGACAAGATATGATCAAAATAGCCGTATTAGGATTTAATGGCGCCTTGGCATCAGCCATTACAGGCATTGTTGATATGCTGGGCTTAGTCGGTGTAAGTTGGCAAAGAATACAAAATATCCCTGTACATTCTTTATTTCAGGTGAAAATTTCTAGCCCCAATGGGCAACCCTTGGATTGCATTAATGGTATGCACATTGCGGTTAAACATAGTTATGCCGATGTGATGGATGCGGATGTATTTATTGTACCAACCATTGGCCGAGAAATTATCCAAACCCTAGAAGCCAATACGGCGCTCATAACGTATTTAAAAAACATTCCAACACCTCAAAAAAGTATTGCTGCCAACTGCACAGGCAATTTTTTTCTGGCAGAAGCAGGCTTACTGGATGGGAAAACTGCGACCACCCATTGGGGCTATGCTGAGTTTTTTAGCCATCGTTATCCTTTAGTCCATTTAAATAGGAACTTACTTATTAGCCGAGATGGTGAAATTTATTGTGCAGGCGGGGGCTTAGCTTGGTTTGATTTAGCCTTACATTTAACTGAGCGTTTTTATGGAATAGAAACAGCGATACAGACAGCAAAGGCTTTTGTTTACCATCGAGACGCTTTGCAAACTTCTTATTCTTTACTCAATATTGCCAAAGCGCATCAAGATCAGTTGGTTAAAAAAGTACAAATTTATTTGTCTGATCATTTAAAACAAGAACTCAACTTTGATGACGTTGCAATGAAGTTTAATGTGACCAACCGTACCTTGATTCGTCACTTTAATACGGCACTTGGGCTTTCTCCACATCAGTACTTATTGGCTTTACGGATAGAAGCTGCACGTAAATACCTTGAGGAAACACAACATTCTATAGAGCAAATAATGCAACACGTCGGCTACAGCGATGCCAGCTCATTTAGACGATTATTTAGAAAAAAGACGGGGTTAACACCTGTTGAATATCGCAGACATTTTAGTCGACAAATTATACATCGCTAATATAATGATGCATGTTATGGATGATTAACACAACCTGTTCATAGAAATAAATAAACTTCTCGCTTAAGCGACAACAGCAAATCACACATTGAGTCATAGACCACAACATTTAACGCAATGTGTGATTGAAATAAATCCATATTTTTATTTTTTTCGTATATTTTCACCCATTTTCAGTACAGGTTTCATCATGCTGTGTTTAAAGCGGGTGGCAAAATTTGCTGATGAAAATTGTTTTAATTCAGGAATGTTTTGTTCCTGCCCAATTTTAAATTGCGGAAATAAACTCAATGCATTATTACGCAGTATTTGATGTTTCATATCTGCATCAAATACTTTCAGCTCATCAAAATTTTGTTTTTGAATGATCGACAATTGCTTAGGTGCAAAAGGAAAATCACTGCCAAAAAGAATATGACTTGGGTCGACCAACTCACTCAGTGCTGCCATAGCATAAGGTGATGGTGACAGCGCCGTATCAAAATAAAAACGGCGGATATAGTGTAAAAAGCCTTGTGGGGTCTTTTCCGCCATTTCCGGCATCATATTGCAAAGTGAGACGCGCCAAGCCACATAAGGTAGGAAACCGCCAGCGTGTGCCAAGATCCAATTAATTTTTGGAAAGCGTTCTAATACGCCAGAAGCAACCAGATTGACCGAAGCACGTGTGGTGTCGCATAAAAATTCTAAAATAAAACCGGGAATATTCAAATTGACTTGATTACTCGAATCATGAATATTGGGGTGAATAAATACCGTCGCACTGCGTTCATTCAGCACATGCATCAACTCTTCAAGTTGTGCATTCCCCAAAAAAACACCTTCAGTACTGCCCAAAAGCACAATACCATCAGCTTTTAGCACATCTAAGGCATATTCAGCTTCTTTGCAAGATTGCTCGGTAAAAGGCATTGGTAAGGTTGTAAATGAACCAAAACGGCTCGGGTATTTTGCTTTAAGTTCTGCAGAAAATTCATTACAAGCACGGGCAAGATCACATGCTTCATCAAGGTTGCCAAAATACACCCCAGATGCGGACAAAGAGGTGATTGCTGTTTGTGTCCCAATCAAGTCCATTGCCTCCAATGAACGTTCTGCATTCCAAGGCGGTAAAGGTGCACCCGCGACTTTATCGATGCCATGTTTTTGCATAGCTGCGGCAAAAGCAGGCGGGATCACATGATGATGCACGTCAATATTCAAATTATGTTCAGGTATTTTTGACATTGGATGTCCTTATCTTTTTGATTGCAACTGTGTAGGCATTTTTAATTTCGTTTTGAATACGATAGAAATAAAAGAGGATGTGTTGCAGTGAAACTACAAGCACATCCTTAATTATAATTTTTTAGAAGCGATAGCCCATTTTCAGCATATAGCCAATTGCGGTGTTATCGGAGTAATCAGCAACTTTGGCAATTTCTTCCATCCCCGGAATAACGAAAGAAGATGAATGACCAATAGCATCACCAAGCCAGAAATATTTCACACCACCTTGTAAAAAGTAATTCGGTGCTGGATTGAATTGCAGTCCTAATCCGACAGCCGTGTAGCCTTCAATCGGTCCAAGCAGGGATGCTGGATTACCTGCGCCGCTGTCCCATGCAGCATTCACAACGCCTGACCATTGATCATTAAATTTTCGTGCAAGGCCGACATCGACAGAAATTTGGTCTTTATCGTATTGCACCAACTTCAAGTCATGACCCATTGCAAGCGCAGTCACCGCACCAAATTGATAGGACTGAATATCAAATTTTTTCCAATTGACCCAACGCGTGTTGGCATAAATGACTGTATTTGGATTAATGCCCGTACGAATATCTAAATTGACCGATTGCGGTGTGGAAGTTTCACTTTGCTGTTGACCGACCAAAGCAATTAGTGCCAGAGGAACAGTCGCTGGAAATTCTTCAACGGATTGCGTTTTATGTTCAATTTCAGAGCGGTAAGTCAGGGAAGCTAAAAAATGTATTTCTGGAATACGATAAGCCGCACCTGCTAACCAACCAATTGCATGGTCTTCACTGGTGCTTTGCTTATAACCTTGCAGTGTACTAAATGCGTTGCCGTGTAATTCCACATTTCCCTTAATGGTTTGGTAAACAGGTGCGGCGTAAAAATTCCAGTTTTGATTGGGCTGATATCCAAATAAGAAGGATAAATTCTGAGTTTTAACTTCCGCTGAGGTACCGCCATTTGGCCCGCTAAATGTGCCATTCGCACGTTGCGGATAGCCAATATCTGCCCCAAAAGGCTGATCATAAATCAGACCAAAAGAAAACTGCGGAGTGAGCTGTAATTTCAGCGCCGCATTATAGTAGGTGCTTGAATTGGTAAATTGTCCTGTCTCCGAATCTGTCCCTGGAATGGCATACATCGGGCGAACTTTTCCTGAAACATCTGCATCTAGTACAGCAATGGAGGCTTCTGCATAGTTTCCGTCTTGTAAAAAGGCACTGATAGATTGTCCTGCACGATCCAGCGCTGCCGCATGTACTGTCGAAATACCCGCACATAAGATTGCAATCGAGAGCGATGTTTTATTCATGTTTTTCATCATTTTATTTCCTTATTCTCTTTCCGTTGAGTGATACATATTTTTTTGCTTATTGTTTAAATCTTTTTATTCATGGAGCTTTTGAGCGTATTCAGTCCATCTTCAAACGCTTAATTGTTTTTGGATGATGCCAACCTCAATTGCATGAAATTTTCGAATTTCCGTTTCGGCAAATTTCGCAATGACTTTATGAATCAGTGGCACAGATATATCTAATTTCCATTCTTGCTGAATTTTGATGTTGTTCTGTGCTTCAAGCAGTTTGGTCTTAAAAGTGACAATCCCTGGAAGATTGGCTTTGAGTGAAGACTCAGAACTGAGTTTTTCCAAATCCCAAAGGTCATTGCGCTGTAAACGAAATGCACCTTTTAACAGCTTGTGAATGATGTCAGGGATGTCTAAATCCAAATTGTAAGCACGTTCTAAGCGATAGTTTTGCCCAGAAATTTCTGAAAGCTGAATGTCCAATTCAGTACAGGGAATGCGCTGACAAATATCTTCGTGAAAATCAGGGCTTTTAAATTTTTGCTTGGCCTGCGTGATATCGACATCACGCAGTTCAGACTCAATTGTGAAAAAATAATCCATTATGTTTTCCTTGATGTGATGCTGTTAAAAAATAAAGTTCCTTAAAATTTCAACATCGAATTTTCAATGAGTTATGTTTAAAGTCTTGTGCGTTTTTCTAGGCAATACGATGCTTTTGCTGTCCTAAATTAATCTTGCCATCTGCGCTTTGAATCGATGATTCAACTTCATCGCCAATGCACAGGTATCGGCCATTAGTTTTTTGTTTTTGAATAAAAATTTGCCATTTCTTTTGTTCAGGCAGAAGAGCAGAAACTTTGACTAAAAGCGGTGAAGGTATTGACAGCGCACAGCCTGAAGGCGTACCAGTCATCAGCACATCACCGGCATTAAAGTTCACAAACTGCGACATTTCTGACAAGGTTTCAGCAGGTTTGAACACCATATTGCGGGTGGAATCCTGCTGACGAGTCTGCTGATTGACTTTTAAACTTAGCTCAAGCTGGTCTAAGTAATGCATTTCATCTGGCGCTAATAAGCACAGCACAGGCCCAAGCGGGCAGAACGTGCGATAGCTTTTGCCTTTGTAAAATTGGGTTTCTGGAATTTGCACATCCCGTGCAGAAATGTCATTGCCAATACAGATACCTGCCACAAAGTCATGCAAGTTATACGCATTCACGTTAATTTCTGTGCTGATGTCTTGTTTCAGCACCAAGCACAGTTCGATTTCATAGTCCAAAAGCTGTACATGTTTGGGCTTAATAATTTCACCTGTAGGCACATGAATTGAGGCACTGGATTTGGTGAAAAACATATTAAATTTTTTGGCATCGGGGTCCATGCCTGAATCAATCATGTGCTGACGGTAGTTTGCACCTTGGCAAATAATTTTTTGATTGGAGGTGATTGGACTAAGCCATTGCACAGCCGATGGGTCAATTGGTGCAGCCATGTCGATGTGAGTACGAATATGATCTAAACCCAATTTGATTAAATCACCTGTGCTAGAGATTTGTTGTAATTCAGGCTTTAAGGCAAAGTAAGCGCTGTCTACTTGCACGCCCCAAAAGCTTACATTTTTATGCATATAACGAACGATATTGAGAGCCATTTTTTATACTTTTTGCATCCTTATTGAACACCAATGTATAAAATATAAATCAAACGATCAATTAAAATTTACAAAATATTTTAAATAACACTTATTGAAAAATTGAACACTATTGTTCAATATGTTTGTAAATTAAACGATTCAAGGTCACAACAAGATGGATTTACAAACAATAAAAGGTCTTAAAAGTTATTTTGTGGAATTTGGCACACGTAAAGTGTTTGTCAGTGAAGTAGGTGAAGGCTTCCCCATTTTGATGCTGCATGGTGGTGGTGCAGGTGCTACAGGCTTATCTAATTATTCAAAAAATATTGAATATTTAGCTCAGCATTTCCGTGTCATTGTGCCGGATATGCAAGGTTATGGTCAGTCTACGAAAGGCGTAAAACGTTCAGATCCTTTTGGTGATTTGGCCGAAGTGATGCTGGGTTTGCTCGATCAACTGAAAATTCCGCAGATTCATATTATCGGTAATTCACTTGGTGGTGCATGTGCTTTACGCATGGCATTAGAAGCGCCTGAACGTGTGACTGCTTTGGTTCTTATGGGGCCGGGTGGCATTAATACCACACGTGGATTACCCACCAAAGGTATACAGCACTTATTAAATTATTACGGTGGTGAAGGACCATCGCGTGAAAAGTTAAGAACCTTTATTCGTGAATATTTGGTTTATGACGGTTCACAAGTATCGGAAGACTTAATTGAACTGCGCTACCAAGCCAGTATTGACCCTGAAGTGATTGCATCACCACCTTTACAGCGTCCGAATGGTTTAAAAGGCGCAATCCGTATGGATTTCACCCGTGACCCACGTTTAAAACGCTGTAATACACCGACCTTGGTGCTGTGGGGCTCAGATGACAAAGTGAATCGGCCAAGCGGTGGCGAAACTTTACGTCAAACCATGAAAAATTGTGATCTGTACTATTTTGCACAAACAGGACATTGGGTGCAGTGGGAACGTGCCGAACAGTTTAATGCGGTGACCTGTAGTTATTTGCAAATACAGACCCCAAGCACATTCTCAGGAGCTTGATATGAATATCTTTGGTCAGGTCAAAATTGGCTATTTGATTGCAGAATCGAATAAGTTCGATGAGTGGATTGATTTTGCTCAAAAATGTTTAGGATTAGCCTTGTCTGAACGTACTGAACAGCATTTGAGTTTTCGTATTGATGATTATCAAAAACGCCTGATGATTGTCAAAGGCGCACAGGAAGATGTGACGCATTTGGGTGTACAGCTTGCAGATGACGCCGTACTGAATGAAGTATTACAGCGTTTTGATACGCGAGGCATTCGCTATCAGCAAGGCAGTGCTGAGGATGCAGCATTTCGTGGTGTCAAAGCCTATTGGTTTATCCGTGGCCCTAAAGAGATTCAACTTGAAATTTTTGTAGATGAAATTCGTAGTGATGCGCCTTTAGACACCAAAGTCAGCGGTTTTTATACCGATGCCAGCGGAATGGGGCATGTTGCACTGACCACACGTAAGCCTGAAAAAATGATTCGGTTTTGGCAGGAATTTTTTGATGCACGTTTAACCGACAGCGTTGAACAAAAAATCAATGGGGTGATTTTAGATGTCAGCTTCCTGCGTTTAAATGAACGTCATCATTCTGTGGCGGTGGCACGTACACGAGGCAATGTACAGCTCGATCCAATCCGCACCCGTGTTCAGCATGTCAATTTTCAGGTATTGGAATTAGAAGATGTCAATGCATCTTACCAACGCTGTAAGGACTATGGCTTTAATGTGGTTTGGGATGTCGGACTACATACCAATGATCGTGAAATTTCATTTTATGTGGCAAGTCCATCCGACTTTGAAATTGAACTGGGGTGGAACCCCATCAAGATTAATGAACAAACATGGAAACCGACCAAACACACCTCGATTAGTGTGTGGGGGCATAAACCACGTAAAGCCACGCCCATACATGGCATTTTGCATGAATTTGGCAATGTGCAACGTGGCTTAAAATCCTTAAAACGTGACGAATATTCACCGATTTAAGTCTTAAAACTGAGCTTCAAAAAAATCGGAAAAGTTTGAACAAGACTTTTCCTAGGAAAACTCCGCCTGAAAAAAGGTAAATACAATGAAAACGACAAAAAAAATAGCCGATAAAATGATTGATGTGGTGATTTCAGGACTCGGCCCAACAGGTTTGGTTTTGGCGCATATTTTAGGACAACGTGGTCACCAAGTGCTGGTGCTAGAACGTGAGCCCGTGTTTTACGGCAATGCTCGTGCCGTTTATACCGATGATGAATGCATGCGTATTTTCCAGTCGATTGGCATGGCAGATGAAGTGCATAAAGACATGCTGGTGGATACACCTGTGCAGTTAACCCGCCCTGATGGTACGGTGATGTCGCAATATAAACCGCTGCAGCGCCCAAATGGTTGGCCGATCATTAACTTTTTTTATCAGCCTTATTTGGAAACTTCGCTGACCAAAGGTTTAGAAAAATATCCAAATGTGCAAATTTGCCGTGGTCGTGAACTGATTAATTTTAGCCAAACTGCAGATCATGTGCGTGTGACTCACCAAGCCACACAGCAATATCGCTTTAGTGACAGTCATGGCGGAAAAGCCGAAGCAGAAGGTGATTTAGATCTGCAAGAACTGACAGCACGCTATTTGATTGGTGCTGATGGTGGACGCAGTACGGTACGCGCTAAACTTGCCATTGAAATGACTGGAAAGAATTTCCCTGAACCGTGGTTGGTGGTCGATTTACAGCAAAAAGACCGCAATAAAGGTCTCAGACATTTGCCTTATTTTAATTTTGTGGTCGATCCAGATTTACCTGTGGTGAGCTGTGTACAGCCAGACGGTTTTCATCGCTTCGAATTTATGCTTAAAAAGGGTCAAACTGCTGAATATATGGAGCGGCCTGAAACCGTACGTGAATTGCTCACGAAATATGTCAATCCAGATGATTTTGAAGTGAAGCGTAAACTGGTTTATACCTTCAATGCTTTGGTGGCAAATCAATGGCGTGCAGGACGTGTCTTCCTTGCGGGTGATGCTGCACACATGACGCCACAATTTATGGGACAAGGCGCAAGTTCAGGCATTCGAGATGCACATAATTTGGGTTGGAAACTCAGTGAAGTGTTAAATGGTCATGCAAGTGATCATTTACTCGATAGTTATGAAAGCGAACGCCGTTTGCATGCCAAAGCCATGATTGATTCATCGGTATTTTTAAAAGATATCGTCTCGATGACCCATCCAATTAAATCTAAACTGCGTGATACGGTGATGAAAACCGTACAAGCGGTGCCTGCATTAAGGCAATGGATGGACAATGGCGCGTTTAAACCAACTCCTGTCTATGCCAAAGGTCAATATTTAGGTTTGGCGCGTCCGAAGCGTTATTCACCTGAAGGGAGTTTAGCGCCACAGCCTACAGTACGAGATACCCACGGCAAGCGAGTCTTGCTGGATGATATTTTAGATAATCGTTATGCCTTGATTGGACTCAATTGCGATCCAACGGCAAGCCTGTCTGCCGATGCGAAAAAAATCCTTGCAGATTTGAATACCAAATCACTACTGATTTATAGCTACGCCACCCGTCCACAAGGCTTAACTGTGCGTAATTTTAATCAAGATTTGCAGGAAGTCGAAGATATTGAGCAAGCTTTTGCCCAGTGGATGAAAAAATCAGCATCACACAAGGATCAAAGTATTGTGCTGCTCCGGCCTGATCATTTTGTTTTTGCACTGGTATCACCTGAACAATTGAATATGGCGGTTCAGCAGTTGAAATTACAGCTGGATATACCGACGCAAAAAGCAGCCCAAATGCCAAAGCAGGAGTTATTGGCATGACGGACAATAAATTTTATGTAGCTGCCCAAGCCATTCGACAGGCACGTGAAACAGGACAAGCGATTGCCCGTATTTCGGAAAACTTTAACATTCGAAATATGCAAGAAGCATATGCTGTGGCTTGGCTGAATACGGAAACGAATATCGCCAATGGCAAACGCATCGTAGGCAAAAAAATTGGTCTGACTTCAAAAGCCGTACAGACCCAACTCGGTGTAGATCAACCTGATTTCGGCATGCTTTTCGATGATATGAAATATCTGGATCAAGACCAAATTCCAAGTGCTCGGCTGCTTCAACCCAAGGCAGAAGCAGAAGTGGCCTTTATTGTAGCCAAAGACTTGCCAGTACATCGCCCATCATGGACTGAATTTTTGAGTTGTATGGGGCATGCTTTAGCCGCCATCGAAATTGTCGACAGTGTGATTGAGAATTGGAATATCAGCTTGGCAGATACCATTGCTGATAATGCTTCCTGTGGGTTGTATGTCTTGTCTCAGCAACCCATTGCACTGACGGATGTCAATTTTGTCGAATTACCCATGCAGCTGCTTAAAAATGGTGAAGTAGTTTCTACTGGGCAAGGTTCAGCTTGTTTAGGCAATCCATTACGTGCTGCTTGGTGGTTGGCCTGTACCATGGCTGAACAAGGACAAAGCCTGAAAGCAGGTGAAGTGATTCTCTCGGGTGCTTTAGGGCCAATGGTTAGCATACAAAAAGGCGATGTGCTTGAAGCACAGATCGGTGCATTAGGCACGGTTCGTTGTGAATTGATCTAAAACGCAGAACTAAACATCTATCAAAATACATATCGATAAGAGCAAGAAGATGAAAAAAATTAAAAGCGCCATCATCGGCAGTGGCAATATTGGCAGTGATTTAATGATCAAAATTCTGCGCCAAGCCCAGCATGTCGAAATCAGTGCTGTTGTCGGGATTGATCCCGCATCCGATGGTTTGGCACGTGCGCAGCGATTGGGTGTTGCAACTACACATGAAGGTATTGAGGGTTTGGTTCAACTACCTGAATTTGCAGATATTGACCTGATTTTTGATGCGACTTCTGCTCAGGCACATATTCAAAATGATGCATTCTTACGGCAGCATAAACCCAATATTCGTATGGTAGATTTAACACCTGCAGCCATCGGGCCGTATGTGTGCCCGTAGTGAATCTCGATCAGCATTTAGAACAAACCAATGTCAATATGGTCACTTGTGGCGGTCAAGCCACGATACCAATTGTTGCCGCAGTTTCAAAAATTGCTAAAGTGCACTATGCGGAAATTATCGCCTCGATTTCGAGTAAATCGGCAGGGCCAGGTACACGCGCCAATATTGATGAATTTACAGAGACAACATCTAAAGCCATTGAAGTGATTGGTGGCGCTGAAAAAGGCAAAGCAATTATTGTATTGAATCCTGCTGAACCACCTTTGTTAATGCGAGATACAGTCTATATTTTATCTGAATATAGACATCAAGATTTAATTCAACGTGCCGTTGAAGATATGGTAGCGACTGTCAACGCATACGTTCCTGGTTATCGCTTAAAACAAGAAATTCAATTTGAAATTATTCCTATAGATCGACCTTTAAATATTGCAGGGCTAGGTTTACGTTCAGGCATGAAAACCACAGTCTTCTTAGAAGTTGAAGGCGCTGCACATTATTTACCTACATACGCGGGCAATTTAGATATTATGACCTCGGCAGCCTTGGCCACCGCTGAAAAAATTGCACAACATTTGCAACAAGGAGCAGTGGCATGAAAAAGCTATATATTTCCGATGTGACCTTACGTGATGGCAGTCATGCCATTCGTCATCAATATTCTATTGCACAAGTGCAAGCCATTGCCAAGGCCTTAGATCATGCCAAAGTCGACAGTATCGAAATAGCACATGGCGACGGTTTACAAGGTTCGAGCTTTAATTATGGTTTTGCTGCCCATACCGATTTAGAGTGGATTGAAGCTGCGCATGATGTTTTAACCCATGCACAAATTGCAACCTTACTTCTACCTGGTATAGGCACCATTCATGATTTAAAAGCCGCCCATCAAGCAGGGGCTAAAATTGTACGTGTCGCGACACATTGCACAGAAGCTGATATTTCCAAGCAACATATTGAATATGCAAGGCATTTAGGCATGGATACCGTGGGTTTTCTAATGATGAGCCACTTAACTACGCCTCAGGCTTTGGCACAACAAGCCAAATTGATGGAAAATTATGGGGCTGAATGTATTTATGTGGTGGATTCTGGTGGTGCGATGAACATGCAAGACATCCGTGAACGCTTTAGCACTCAAAGATGTGCTTAAACCTGAAACGCAAACGGGTATTCATGCCCATCATAATTTAAGTTTAGGCGTAGCTAACTCCATAGTTGCAGTAGAGGAAGGCTGTGACCGTATTGATGCCAGTTTGGCAGGCATGGGGGCAGGTGCGGGGAATGCACCGCTTGAAGTGTTTATTGCCGCAGCAGAACGCATGGGTTGGTATCACGGAACAGACCTCTTTACTTTAATGAATGCAGCCGATGATTTGGTTCGTCCATTACAAGATCGACCTGTTCGTGTTGACCGTGAAACTTTGGCATTGGGCTATGCAGGCGTATATTCAAGTTTTTTACGTCATGCTGAAATAGCAGCGCAGCGCTATCAACTGAATACGGTCGATATATTGGTCGAACTGGGTAAACGCCGTATGGTGGATGGTCAAGAAGATATGATTGTGGATGTGGCATTGGATTTATTAAAAAATAAAACCGCATAAATCAAAGATTAAAGGAAGAATAAAATGAGTCAGGTCAAACTCAATGGCAAGGTTGCATTGATTACAGGCGCCAATTCAGGCATTGGTAGAGAAACGGCTAAACAGTTGGCACTACAGGGCTATCATGTCTTTATCACTTGTCGTAATTTTGCGAAAGCAAAACCCGTATTAGATGAAATTGATCAATTGTCCGATCAAACTGCCAAAGCGGAATTTATTCAATTAGAACTGAGTGATTTAAACTCCGTAAAAGCCTGTGCTGAGAATTTTCTCAGTCGTAATTTAGATTTGCATCTATTGATTGCAAATGCAGGTGTTGCAGGGCAAAAGGGTTTAACCCAATCGGGTTTTGAATATACTTTCGGTGTATGTCACATCGGACATTTTTTGTTGGTTAAATTACTGACTGAAAAACTCATTCAATCTGCGCCTGCACGAGTGGTTGTGGTGGCGAGTAAAGCCCATCGACATGCTAAAAATATTAATTTTGAAAAACTATTACAGCCTGCAAATAGTCTCGGTGCTATGCAAGAATATTGTACAGCTAAGCTTGCCAATGTTTTATTTGTGAAAGAGCTTTCTAGACGTTTATACAGTACAGGGGTAACCGTTTACGCCGTACACCCAGGGATTGTAGCCACAGATATATGGCGCAGTTTGCCTAAACCTTTGCATAAAGTAATGAATCGCTTTTTATTGACGCCTGAACAAGGTGCAGCAACCTCTTTGCACTGTGCAACTAAAGCACAACTCGCAGGTGAATCAGGCTTGTATTATGAACAATCTAAAGTGGTTCAATCCTCAGCAGTTGCACAAGATATGCAATTGGCAGAACAACTTTGGGAACATAGTGAGCATTGGGTAAAGAGCTATGTATAAATGAAATCACGCATGGAAATGATGGATTTATTAATCATCGCTTCAGTGTATGAATGCCATATATTTTTAAATAACTATGCTAATATTTGTTCAAATTTAAGCTTTTTGTTCAAAAGGTTTGCTATATGGCAATTTCTGCGTCACAAAAAAGAATCCATCGTGCTGCATTACGTTTATTTGCAGAAAAAGGTTCAAGTGCAATTACAGTCAGTGAATTGGCAGAAGTTTCGGGTGTGGCACGTGGCACAATTTATAATAATGGGCTACGTCCAGACAGCTTATTTGAAGATATTGCCTCACAGCTTTCAAATGAAATGAATGCCCGTGTCATCAAAACCTTAGGTGCAGAGGAAGATGCTGCCAAGCGAATTTCTTTTGGTATTCGTATGTATATGCGCCGTGCCCATGAAGAACCTGATTGGGGGCGTTTTTTATGTAAATTTGCCTTTAGCTCTAAGTCATTAATGGGACTTTGGACAGGTGAATCATCGCCATTGTCAGATGTTCAAAAAGGTTTAGATTCAGCACGCTATAACATAGAAGGCAAACAAATTTTTGCAGTCATGAGCATGATTGCTGGGACGGTACTTTCATCTATGTTTTTGGTGCTAGAAGGCTTTAAAACATGGCGGGACATTGGTTCTGAATCTGCCGAGCTAATTTTGTGTGCATTGGGCTTAGATCAAGCAGAAGCGCGGCACATTGCTAATATTGAATTGCCTAATTTGAAGGAGGTCTAAGTGAACTACAAAGCGGAATGCAATATAAATAATACGAAATACTTAACCTATGACTTTGCCCAAGCTTTATAATCGTTAAAATTTTCTTGATTGATGCAATATGCGTTCTGCTACATGGATAACAGTCTTAGTCGGATTGTTCATGTTCCAAAGCCTTTGGAACGTGGCAGCTGCTTTCTGTGTGCATGAAGAGCAAACCCCAGTTTTACAAAGCTATCACTTTGGTCATCATCAAAATACCTTATGCGTCAGCAGTGAAAAAAATCTACAGCATTCGTTGCATCAAGCATCTGAATCCAGTAGCAAACCAGTCAAAAATACCGCTAACGATTTGCAACTCGGTGAAGATCATCAAGACCATTTGCCGTCTATGACGCATTTGATTGTGCAAAATCAACAATCGATTCTTTTTATTGCACATCAGGCCTTTGAATATTCGCCAAAATTTGTTTGGAAGAATCTTTATCAAGCCCCTGATTTATTACTGCAAACACCTCCTCCTGTTTATGCCCCGCTAATGGCGGGGTAGCCTAAAACATTCCCGCCACTTTTTTTAATAAATGAGTGGGAAAAATCATGTCTTTATATTTTATGGCGTTTATACGTCTAGGCTTAGCTGTCGGTATTTCGACGGCCTTACAAAGTACTTTTGCAGAAAATGTCAGCAGTTTTGAATCTGCATTTGCCAAAGTACAAAACTACCAAGCCCAAACAGATATTTGGCAACAACAACAGCAAATCTCTGATTTTAATATGCGCCAAAGCAAGCTCTGGCAGAACCCAAGCCTATCGATTGAACAAAATGGTTTTGGTAAAAATCAAGATCAAGAGCTCAGTATCGGAATCAGCCAGCCAATGGATGTATTCGGTCAGCGTAAAATCAATCAAGCACTCGCGAGTACCTCTGCACAGCAAATTCAGTTGCAACAGCAAATTTGGAATGCGCAAAGTCAGCTGATTGTGAAGTTTGCATGGTCACAGCTAGCCATCGCTCAAAATGAGCAATCGATTTACGCTACACAGCTCAAACTCAGCAAATCTAATTTGGACAGTGCACAAAAACGTTATCAAGCAGGCAGTATAGCTTTGGTGGATGTGGAGCGTGCTCAAATTGAAGCTTTGGAAATACAACGTCTATATCAACAGGCAGTTTTAAAACAGCAAACTGCGGCGCGTCAGCTTTCTAATTTATGGGGTGAAACCACCTCGCAAATCGCGTTGAATAACAGTGTTACACCGTGGCCTGAACAGAGCCAAAGTTTAGTTGAGCGTAATTTATCGGAAGGCTGGTTACAAAAATTGTATGCCTTGAATATTCAGCAGGCAAATCAGCAAATTGAACATTTAAAAGCTCAAGCACGTCCAAACCCAACCCTAAATATGGGCATGTCACGTACTAAGTCTTCAACTGACGCCAATGATACGGCCTTGGTGCTTGGTGTGGATATTCCGCTCAATATTTTTAACCGCCAGCAATATGCCATCCCAATGGCGCAAAAACAGCAAATTTTATTAAATCATCAGCAACAGCGTGAGTTAAAACAGCAAGTTTTGGATATTGCCAACAACGTTCACCAGCTTAAAGGTCTGCGTACGCAGTTTGATACCACAGGCAGTCAGATTGGCTTGGCTGAAAAGGTTCAAAACCGAACTTTGCAAGGTTTTCAGGCAGGTAAATTTGCCATTACAGATGTACAGCAAACCACAAAACAACTCCAAGACCTTCGACTTAGCCAAATGCAAATTTTGGCGCAGGCTTGGCAGAGCGCACTCAGTGCTGAAGCCTTAAGTATTGGAACCAGTTATGAAGAAATCAGCCGTTCAGATGCTTATAGCCAACTAAATAAAAAAGCCATTGAGGCATCCCAAAATCTCATCAACAGCGCATCAGCACAATAAGGCAGTTAATCACATGAAAATTAAACAAGATGGAAAAATTTCACAGCCTTTGATGATTGCAGTTTTGATTGGCTTAACGTTGATGCTGTGTACTGCTATTTGGTTAAGTACAAATAAATCCAATGCCGATAAAACTGAGTCTGAAGGTGAAAATAGCGAAGCCAAAAAGAATGATGCTGAAGCAGAACATGCGGAAGAAGGTGAACTGCAACTCACCGCTCAACAAATGGTGGAACAAGGTATTAAAATGGCGACTGCGGAAAATGGTCTGGTCGAAAATATTATTCAATTGCCAGGTAAATTGGCCGTGAATACAGATCAACAGGCACATATTTCCCCAAACTTCAGCGGTCATGTCGAACAAGTGAGTGTAGCACTCGGTCAAACCGTACAAAAAGGGCAGACCTTAGCTGTGCTGTCAGTGCCTGAATTGATTGATCAGCAAGCCAATTTACGTATGGCTGAAGCCAATTTAGATTTAGCCCGTCAAGATTATCAGCGTGAGCAAAAGCTATGGTCTCAAGGAATTTCTGCCAAGCAAGATTATCAGCGTGCCGAAAATGCCTATCGTCAGGCTCAAATTAGCGTACAGTCAGCACAATCGCGCTTGAAAGCTTTGGGCGCAAATAGCGGTCAAAATGGGCGATTTATTATTCGCGCGCCCATTGCTGGCGTGATTAGTCAAAAAGATATTGTGGTGGGTGAAAATGTGCAATTGGCAGACCAATTGTTCACCATCGAACAGCTTAAAGATTTGTGGCTGGAATTTAACTTAGCTCATCAATATTCCGCACAATTACAAACGGGTCAAATCGTCTCTTTCAAAATCAATAGTTCAGATCAGCTCTATAGCGCAGAAGTACAAAGCCTGACTTCACAGGCAGATGTACAAACTGGACGTTTGGTGGTACGCGCCAAATTAAAACAACAATCTGCTGAGCTTCGCCCAAATGTGATGGTCAATGTGCTATTGGCAGATTCAGGTACTAAGAATGCATTACGGGTGCAAAAGTCCGCCGTGCAAAGCATAGAGGGCAAAGACAGTATTTTTATTGTTGAATCTGAGCAAAAAGGCCAAGTGCATTTAAAAGCGCAAGCGCTAAAACTTGGACAAGCATCCAGTGATGGTCAATGGCTAGAAGTGATTTCGGGTCTTGAGGCAGGGCAAAAGTATATTTCCCAAGGCAGTTTTTTACTGAAATCGGAACTGGAAAAAGACGAGGCTGGCCATGAACACTAATTCAGAGAATACCAACACAAATTTGCCAAAGCCAGAAGGTCTATTCGAACGCATTATTCAGTTTTCAATTCAAAATGCAATTTGGGTGATGCTGTTTGTTTGTACATGGATTGCTGTCGGGATTTACAGTTATCAAAAACTGCCGATTGATGCAGTTCCAGATATTACCAATACCCAAGTGCAAATTAATACGCAGGCCAATGGCTTTACAGCATTAGAGGTGGAACAGCGGATTACCTATCCGATTGAAAATGCAATGGCAGGTATTCCAGATTTGGAGCTGACCCGCTCAATTTCACGTTATGGGCTATCACAAGTCACGATTGTCTTTAAAGATGGTACGGATATTTACTGGGCACGTCAGCAAATTAATCAGCGGGTACAGGAAGTTCAGTCGACATTGCCTGCTCAGGTTTCTCCGACGATGTCGCCCGTTTCGACAGGTTTGGGTGAAATTTATCAATGGGTGCTTAAAGCTGAACCCAAGGCCAAAAAAGCAGATGGCACGGCATATAGCGCGATGGATTTGCGTGAAATTCAAGATTGGATTGTGCGTCCGCAATTACAGCGTGTACAAGGTGTTGCCGAGATCAATAGCATTGGTGGCTTTAATAAAACCTACGTGGTTTCACCTGATTTAAACCGTATGCAACAGCTGAATCTGTCATTAGAACAATTACAGCAAGCGCTTACGGAAAATAATGAAAACCGTGGTGCAGGTTTTATTGAAGAAAATGGTCAGCAGTTAACAGTTCGAGTGCCGGGAACCTTAAACACCATTTCAGATATTGAAAACACCATGATTGACAGCCCTAATGGCAGTCCAATTCGGGTGGGTGATATTGCACAAGTATCGATAGGGCATGATTTGCGCACAGGTGGTGCAACCTATAACGGAGAAGAAACGGTTTTAGGTATTGCCATGATGGCTATGGGACAAAATAGCCGAACTGTCTCGAAAGCTGTAGATTCCAAAATTAAAGACATTCAAGCCAGCTTACCCAAAGGGGTAAAAATTGAAACAGTGTATGACCGTACCACATTGGTGGAGAAAGCGATTAAAACCGTTCAAAAGAACTTGGTTGAAGGCGCAATTCTAGTCATCATCATTTTATTTATCTTTTTAGGTAATATCCGTGCCGCCTTAATTACTGCCTGCGTTATTCCACTATCCATGCTGTTTACCTTAACCGGCATGGCACAAAAGAATATCAGCGCGAACCTAATGAGCTTAGGCGCATTGGATTTCGGTATTATTGTTGATGGTGCAGTGGTGATTGTTGAAAACTGTATACGACGTTTAGCCCATGCACAGCAAATTTTGAAACGTCCATTAACGCAAAATGAACGCTTTAAAGAAGTCTTTTTGGCTGCACGTCAGGCACGCCGTCCACTGATATTTGGTCAGTTGATTATTTTAGTGGTGTATTTGCCAATTTTTGCTTTAAGCGGAGTAGAAGCAAAAATGTTCCATCCGATGGCATTAACTGTGGTATTGGCACTTGTGGCGGCGATCATTCTGTCTATTACATTTGTACCTGCTGCTGTAGCGCTTTGGGTAAAAGGTGAAATTAAAGAAACAGAAAGCAGTTGGATGACTTGGCTAAAAAAGCAGTATCTTCGAATATTAAATACAGCTTTTCATTACAAGGCTGTGGTGATGACTTTTGCACTGTGTTTACTGCTCATTACTGGGCTTTTAAGCACTAAAATTGGCAGTGAGTTTGCACCTCAGCTGAGTGAGGGTGATTTTGCAGTTCAACTGATGCGCTCTCCTAGCACTGGTTTAGAAGAATCATTAAGAATGCAGGAAAACGCTGAGAAACTGCTGTTGAAAAAATTTCCAGAGATTCAGGCTGTATTTGCTCGTACAGGTACGGCAGAAGTGGCAACTGATGTAATGCCTCCGAATATTTCCGATGGTTATATTATGCTCAAGCCACGTAATGAATGGCCAAACCCTAAAGAAAGTGTGGATGAACTGCGTGGCCGTATGGTGGCTTATGTGGCTACGATTCCTGGCAATAACAGTGAGTTTTCTCAACCGATTCAACTGCGCTTTAATGAGCTGATCTCAGGTGTACGTAGTGATGTGGGCGTTAAAATATTTGGCGATGATATGCAAGTGCTCAATACAGAAGCCACTAAAATCGCCAAAATTATGCAGCAAGTTGCGGGGAGCAGCGCCGTAAAAGTTGAACAAACTTCAGGTTTACCTTTATTAAATATTGAAATAGATAAGGCTTTGGCTGCGCAATATGGTTTAAGCATTAAATCTATACAGGATACTGTGGCAGCCAGTGTCGGTGGACAAAGTGTAGGGGAGATTTTAGAAGGCGATCGCCGTTTTGATTTTGTTATTCGTTTAAATGATCAAGATCGTAATGTAAGTACGATTTCACAACTCCCGTTAAAGTTGCCAAATGGTGGCAGTATTGTACTCTCAAATGTTGCCACAGTGTCTAATGTAGATGGGATCAATCAAGTCAGCCGTGAGAATGGTAAACGCCGTATTGTAGTGACTGCCAATGTTGAAGGCCGTGATTTAGGTTCTTTTGTGGCGGATATGCAGACTCAGCTGAAACAATATGCATTACCAAGCGGTTATTGGATTGAATATGGCGGTCAATTTGAAAACCTTGCATCTGCCAAAGCAAGAATGCAAATTGTTATTCCTTTAGCACTACTGACCATCTTTATTTTATTAATGGCAGTATTTCATAATGTGAAAGAAAGCCTGCTGGTCTTTACTGGCGTACCCTTTGCCTTAACGGGCGGTGTACTGTTTCTTTGGTTTAGGGATATTCCACTTTCGATGTCAGCGGGTATTGGCTTTATTGCGCTCTCAGGCGTTGCTGTGCTAAATGGTCTAGTCATGCTGACCTTTATTAAAGAGCTGAGGGACAAATATCCATTACATGAAGCCGTATGGCAGGGCGCTGTACTTCGATTACGCCCAGTACTCATGACCGCCTGTGTTGCCTCTTTAGGTTTTGTACCAATGGCTTTGGCAACAGGTACAGGTGCAGAAGTACAACGGCCTTTAGCGACTGTGGTGATTGGCGGTATTCTTTCTTCCACCTTGCTGACCTTGGTGCTATTGCCCGTGCTTTACCGCTGGCTTAATACAGCTCGATCTAAATAACCTAGACTAATCAATCAAGATTAAAACGATATTGCATTAACCCATACGGTTCATTCATTAGACAGAATGGATCGTATGGACTTAGGATCCATCAATATTTAAAATCAGCAAATCAGCATAAGCCGATACTCACCTGAATTTTCAACAGGTGCGCGGTGCACACAAGGCAAAACTGGCTGTGTAGGATGATCAACCGCCAAACGCCATAAATGACCATTTCCTAGATTTACAGGGACAGCATTTTCTTTGAGCTGATAATGTAAATCAAAAAAATATTCCGCTAAAAAATCATCAAATTTTGATTCTGGGCCATCGTATAAAGCTTTGAGTTGCTCTCGTATTTCAGGAATTAAGATTTTTTGTGTGACATGATCATTTGGCACAATATCACTGGAAGCACCATAATATGTACATAAAAAGGTATCGGTAGCGATCGGTGATCGATCGACATGAAAAGAATAAACATCGGTTGAGATGAAATCGAATTCATCATCGCGTTCATAACATTTGAGCAAATTCAGCGAGGGTGATGCACCAAATGCTGTTAATTGTTGCATGTCATTTAAAATGATTTCTCTAGCTAAATGACCTTGCACTGAGAGCTTTAATTCCATCAGATCATCTATAGAAATTTCGGTTATATTTTCAATCAATTCGAGATTTTCGACTATTTCTTTAAAGTCGCCTTGTAAGCTGCGTTGCCAACAGAGCGCATTCATTTGACCTTCGAAATGACGATGAATCAATTCAGAAAATGTAGTAACTACACCAATTTGAGGATGCTGGGAAAAAGTATTGCTCATAATATGGATCGAATTAAATCTGAGGCGAAAATACTGCGTGCAAGGAATAGCTAGAAGGATTCAGCAGTTTCATTTTATCTTAAAACATAAACTGCTATACAAGATTATTTGAGCGTAGGTATTAATCGTTACGCTTTCTGTTTGGCTTTTTGGCGTAAGACATACAAATATAAACTTTCTACTTTTTCACGTGCCCAAGGTGTAGTACGTAAGAATCGTAGTGATGATTTAACGCTTGGATCTATGCAAAAACATCTAATTTCAATTTTTCGGCTTAAGCCTTCAAAACCACCGTAGTAATCCAATAATTCATCCAAAATGTCAGCAAGTTTTTTGCCGTGTAAAGGGTCATTGGAGGTGCTCATATTAGATCAATCATATTTTGGGAGACCATTATTATAACCTGAGCGAGTTGAAAAATGAGAAGGTTTCAAATTAAACCTTTTGAACATAGGAAATTGCAGTTTATTGATGAGTTAAATTTTTATAAATATTAATGGCCCAAACTTTAAGATTTAGATGTATTTAAATGCATAAAAAAGGAGCTCTAGAGCTCCTTTTTTAGTGAATCGTTAAACTTGTGCTTTAGATTTAAACTTGGATTTAATCCAATGATGTAAATCATCAACATAAGTAAAGATCACTGGAATCACCACAAGGCTTAACACGGTCGAGGTAATTAAACCGCCAATCACAACAACGGCTGTTGGCTGTCTAAAGCTTGGTTCAGCGCCAAGCCCCAAAGCATTCGGCATCATGCCGGCAGCCATTGCAATTGTGGTCATAATGATTGGGCGGGCACGTTTAGTGCATGCATCCATTACGGCAGCATAACGACTGAGACCGTGCTCATTACGGGCAATAATGGTGTAATCCACCAAGAGAATAGAGTTTTTCGTCACAATCCCCATCAGCATCAGAATACCGATGACCACTGGCATTGAATACGGCATGCTGCAGATATACAGTGCAACAAATGCACCGCCCAAAGCCAACGGCAAAGCAGACAAGATCGTTCCTGGCTGTAAAAAGTCATGGAATAGAAGCACTAGCACGGCATAAACGCAGACAATGCCAATAAACATTGCTAAACCAAAGCTACTAAACATTTCCGACATGTTTTGCAGCTCACCTTGCTGAATCTGTTTCACGCCTTGAGGTAAGTTTTTCATTGCTTCAAGCTGCATCACTTGGTTTTGTACTTCACCAATACTTAAACCATTTAGTTCAATAGACAATGTGACATTACGCATACGGTCCATACGGCTGATTTGAGTAGGACCACCTTGAATTTGAATATCAGCGATACTGCCTAAACTGACAGAACCATTGCTTCCTTGCACACGTACTGCTGCAATTGATGATAAATCATTACGTACAGATGGATCTAAACGCACGCGAATTGCAATTTGGCGCTGGTCTAAGTTCAGTTTTGGCAAGGTTGTTGAGTAGCCACCGTATGTTGCATAACGAATGGCATCAGACAGTGCTTCAGATGTAACGCCTAGCTGTGCTGCCTTGGCAAAATCTGGCGTGATTTGGACTTCAGGCTGTTCAATGGCAGCGCTAGAACTGACATTACCAATGCCTTTTAAACCACGCATTTGCACTTCAAGGTTGTTGGCTGTTTCAGTCAGTAAATCTGCATTATCGCTGGCTAAGGTAATATCAAGTTTTTCACCGGTGTTACCGCCGCCAACACTGATTTTAACGCCAGCCAAAGGTTTTAATTTTTCACGAATATCTTGCTCAACTGCACTTTGACGGGTATCGCGCTCATCATACGGCGTCAGTTCCACTGTTAATGTTGCTGAGGCCACATCAGCAGTAGAAGAGCTGTCCATGCCAGAACCGCTTGAAGCTGTACCGACAGAACTGAAAACTTGTTTTACATTTGGATTTTGCTGGATGATTTTACTGGCTTCTTCAGCAGCCTTCGATGTTTGATCTAATGTAGAGCCTGGAGGTAGCTCAACGGTAACCGTGGTCTGTGATTTATCCTGTGCGGGCATAAAGGTGACGCTGTTTTGCATACCAATAAATAGCGTCACAAAAAAGAAGGCAGATGCCCCGAGTATCGTGGTTTTCCTATGATTTAAAGTAAATTTTACGATGGCTTTATAGTGTCGCATGACCCAGCCATCTGGCTGTTTTTTGGTTTCTTCCTTCTTATTTTTTGGTTTCAGCATATATGCTGCCATCATTGGTGTAAGCAGTCGGGCAACCAATAAAGAAAATAAAATCGCAACCGAAGCAGTAATACCGAATTGCTTAAACACGAGGCCTGGAATACCGCCCATAAATGCGGTTGGCAGGAAAATCGCGACAAGTGTCAGTGTTGTTGCAACCACCGCAAGACCAATTTCATCGGCAGCTTCCATAGCTGCTTGGTACGGTGTTTTGCCTTGCTCTAAATGCCGTTCAATGTTTTCGACTTCTACAATCGCATCATCGACCAAAATCCCGACAACTAAAGACAGCGCCAATAGGGTAATGACATTCAGCGAATAACCGAGATAATACATCACCCCAAAGGCTGGAATAATCGATAAGGGCAAGGCCACAGCCGAAATAAACGTAGTGCGCCAGTTCTTAAGGAAGATAAAGACCACGATGATTGCAAGCAAGGCACCTTCATACAGCATGGTCATCGAGCCATCATAGTTGTCTTGAATGGAATCAACTTTGTTGCTGATTTCTTCAATTTTAACGGCTGGATTTTTTTGTTGAAATGCTACGACTGCTTCGCGGACATGCTTGACGACTTCAACATCTGAATAGCCTTTTGAGCGTTCAACCTGAAAACCAATAATCGGTTGGCCATTCAAATAAGCACGAGTAGTACGTTCAGCTGTAGTATCGTGAATTTGTGCAATTTGATCTAAACGTACATAACGGCCATCTTGCAGTGGTATAGAAATTTCACGTATATCATCTGCTGTTTTTACTGTTGCTAGGGTACGGATAGATTGACGTTCACCGCCAACGCGTCCTTGACCACCAGAGGCTTCTTGCTGCACAGCTTTAAGCTGTTTAGAGACATCTGAAGGCATTACACCTAAACCCGCCATGAGCGTCGGATTTAAGTCAATTTGTACTTCTCGGTCTACACCGCCAACACGTGAAACACTATTAACGCCATTGGCCGCCATTATGGCATTGCTGACGTCATTATCAACAAACCAAGACAGGTCTTGCTCATCTAGATTGTCTGAAGTAATGCTATAGGTCAGTAAGCTAGAGCCTGCCGCAGTCACTTTAGACACCGTTGGCGAATTCATGCTTGAAGGCAAATCGGCTTTGGCTCCGTCGACCGCATTGCGGACTTCAGACAAAGCGACTTCTACGTCTTTTTCCAGTTCAAAACTCACGGAAATATTTACAGAACCGTCAGTAATGGTTGTGGTGATGTGATCAAGCTTGGTCAGTGAAGTGAGTTTGTCTTCAATTTTACGTGCAACTTCAGTTTCAAGCTGTTCAGGTGCAGCACCTTCTAAACTTGCGCTGACTGTGATCGTGGGTAAATCCATGTCGGGCATATCTTGAATGCCCAGCTTCATAAACCCGTACAATCCCATAATCGTCAACATTATAAATAGGACGATCGCTGGGATGGGGTTTTTAATAGACAGGGAGGAAATGTTCATTCATTTACTCCATGCTGCGTATTTTGCGCGGTCGTTTTCTGTGCAATTTTGACGGTCATACCATTGGTGAGAAATGCACCGCCAGTTTCAACAATTTTTAAATTGAGTGCCAAGGGGCTTACAATTTCTACAAAACCATCCTTACGGCGTGCGGTTTCAACCACTTGACTATTGGCAATGTTTTTATCATTGACCACATAGATATATGAACGGCCGTCACGCATCACAATTGCCGTTTGAGGTAGCACGTATGCTTTATTTTGACCAACAGTAATTTTGCCGTCGACAAAAGTGCCAACATTGGCCGTTTTACTGCCTTTTAAAGTTACATATACAATGCTGCGCGCCGTATCAGTGGATACAGAAGGGCTGACTGTTCGAACTGTACCAGTTAACTTGGTTTGATCTGGCAGTGTCACTTCTGCAAGATCTCCTGCTTTGATTAAATGCGACTGTGATGCATCTACCTCTGCACGCCATTCAATCACGCCATTTTTAATCATGTGATACAGTTCAGTGCCAGCACTCACTACATTGCCGACCACACCTTGCTTGCTGTAAATAATTCCGCTTGCAGGTGCTTTAATAAAAGTTTGACTGATTTTAAGCTGAATCATATCTAACTCAGCTTTAGCAGCATCTAAGTTTGCTTTTGCAACTTCTTGATTAATTTTATATTCTTCAATTTTCTGTGCAGATAAGGCACCACTTTGACCCACAATCGTTGCGCGGCGTACATCTGAAGCCGCTTTTTCTAAATTCACTTCTGCTTGTGTCACAGCTGCTTTTTGTTTTGCTGATTCCTTCTTCAAATTTTGATCAGAAAGTTTAGCTAAAAGCTGGCCTTGTTTAACTGAAGTACCAACTTTGTATTACAAATCTGATAGGCGGTAACCACTAATTTCGGGACTGATAATAATTTCTTCGTATGGTGCAATTAAACCGGTCACAAAAAACTCTTGAGGCCAAATTTGTTCACTTAAATTGACAATATTGACTGTCATGGATGCTTGCTGATCGGCATTTTCAGCTTTCTGTTCTGATTTTTTGTCTTCTTTTTTATTGAACATTAAGGCAATGACCAAGCAAATGATGATCACGGCACCGATCAAAATGGCCATTTTTTTAGAGATTTTCATTGAATTTCACCATTTTGAGCGATATGTACTGACTTTTTTGGCGTGAATGTGCCACCTAAGGCTTTATACAAGCTGATCCAGCTCTGTGTATGCTGCTGCTGAATGTTCACCACACTGATTTGCGCATTGAGAGCTGAACGACGTGCAGCTTCTAAATCTAATAGGTTGGCTGAGCCAGCTTTTTGACTGATTTCAAGTGCATTAAAATATTTTTGGTATTGCACATAACTGCTTTGTGCGCTTTTTTCTTGTTTTTTCAGGGCTTGAATCGTGACCAGCTGTTTTTCAATTTCAGCGGCAGCATTAATGACACCTGACTGATAATCAGCAACAGCAGCATTGTATTTAGCAATATTGCTTTCAACACTAGCTTTACGTTTACCTGCATCAAAAATCGGCTGTAATAGATTTGCGCCAATTGACCATGTATTTAGGCTGGCTCCGCCAGATGACGCAGCATTAATGACACCAGATAAACTCAAATTTGGATAACGGTCTGCTTCAGCGCTTTTGATTTCGGCATAGCTTGCAAATACTTCACGCTCTAAAGCAGCAATATCTGGACGGTTGCGCATGACATCGGCAGGAACTTCGCTAATACCAAAGCTTCCATGCTGTAGCGGAAATTTAAGTGATGATTGGGCAAGAATTTGACGTAATTCTGATTCATCAATACTGGCTAAGGCCGTCATTGATTTAATCAAGATTTCACACTGTTTATTTTGATTTATGCTGTTCGAGCGTGTGTTTTCTAAATTTGCCACAATAAGGGCGTGATCCATAGGGGCTGTAAAACCCGCTTTAACTAAAAGGGCAGTGGCTTTTTCAGTTTTTTGAATGGAACTTAATTCTGTTGTGTACACCCGCTGTATCGAACGACAAGCTAAATACTGCGTATAGTAATCCGCCATCTCAGCAGCCAGAGAAATCTGCATATTATGCATATCTGCGGTACGCGCTTGTAAACGTGAAGCTGCTGCATCACTTTGATTTCGATATTTTCCCCATAAATCAATTTCCCAACTGGCATCTAAGCCAATCGAGTTTTGATTAGATTGACCGCTGGTATCTTTCACACGGCTGACAGTGCCGTTGCCAGACAATGCAGGGTATAAGTTGGCACGCTGTGTGGTTAAATTTGCACGTGCTGCGTCAATATTGGCTAAAGCCTTGACTAAACTTTGGTTATTTTCAAGGGTGGTACGAATCAATTGTGTTAAAGCAATCTCATGAAATGATTGCCAAAATTGAGTGAACTCAACACTGTTTGAAGTTGGATCAGGTGATGAATTCCACTGAGCCGATACTTTTGCAGCAGGCGCTTGATAGCTTCCTGAAGCAATACATCCATGCAGCAAAGGAAATAAAATCATCAGACAGCCAAACTTGGTCTGACTTGAAATATTCAAAATAGCACCAATAACTAAACTAGACGGTTTAGTTTAGTTTGACAGTTTAACACTGTCAAACTTAGACTACGCTTTGAAATTACTTAAGGGGTGGCTGAATGGCTAGAGCAAAGAGTGAAATAACCAAGCAAAAAATTTTAAAAGCTGCTTTATCTGCCTTTAAAAAACAAGGTTATAGCTCGACTAGCATGGATATGATCCGTGATGAATCTGGCGTATCCAAAGCCACACTTTATAATTATTTCCCATCTAAAGAAGAATTATTTTTAGATGTTATGATGTATGAAATGGAACAGCAGCATGGCGCACCACTATTTGATTTATTTGAAAAGCACGAACTGTCAGTAGCATTAAAAATAATGGCAAAACAAATGATTACAGTATCATATTCAAAAAATATTATTGCTACACGCCGTATGCTGGTAGCAAATGCATCGAATAAAAATCTTGGGCAGTTGTGTTATGAAAAAGGCCCAAAGCTTGGTGAACGTATGATGTGCGCTGTTTTTCAAAAAGCGATGAATGATGGTATTTTGATGAAGGCTGAACCACGTGTCGTTGAGGCACATTTTCGTGCATTAGTGGATGCTGAATTTAGTCAGATCTTTACTTTTGATTTAGAAAATATCATCACTGCAGAATGGATCGAAGCGGCAACGGAAAGGGCAGTTGATGTTTTAATGCGAGCATATAAAATTTAAATTTTCTTTTTTATCTTTATTTCAAAGAAGATGTATGACCTGAGCTCAACAATATTAAATTAATAACGTTGAGCTGACTTTTTAAGAAGAATTGGCAATGACGACCTAACGCTTAGAATATAAAACTCAAAAAAATTACCACAATTTCAAAATTCACTTTTCTCAGAAAGTGCCATGGATAGGAAGGTATTTATGGACGTATGAGAACAACGACCCATTGCTTGTATAGATGTGTATGAATTACATATTTAATATAACTATTCAAATTTCTTCTTTCTGTCATGTCGATAATTTTTTGAATCAGAGCTTGATTTCATAATATTTGAGATTGATTGTTCTATAGATGTCCGCAATCCATCAAATAGCTGTACCTCATTAGATACTTGGAGATAATCTAATATATTTTCGCTAAAAGATTCTATGATTTCTCTTGGATTTCTAATTCTAAAATGCTCGCTTTCAGCTAATTTTAAGAGATGAGATAGTTCAGGAAATGCTTTGCTTCCAGCGAGTTTAAGCGCCATTTTATTATCAATTGATTCGTATATAAGTGTATGCGTAATATCAAATGGCGGTGAAACAAAAATGTTTTTCATATCCGGGGAATACTGTAGAGCAAAGTTTTTCAGATGCGCATCACCATTTCCTACTAAGCAATTAAATACAATGTACTTATACATTTTTTCAACTTCAGCTACACTACCAGTATAAAGATATGTCGCTTTCAAAAGTGTTTCATAGCTCCCTGAGTATTTTGCATCTGGGTCATTTGACTTTTTCATGAGCGTCGTAAAATCTTCATAGCCTAGTTTTGTACCATCACTGGATTTATCAAACCGTT
Organism: Acinetobacter sp. SWAC5; assembly: GCF_003419885.1. Taxonomy (NCBI): domain Bacteria; kingdom Pseudomonadati; phylum Pseudomonadota; class Gammaproteobacteria; order Moraxellales; family Moraxellaceae; genus Acinetobacter; species Acinetobacter sp. SWAC5. The sequence goes on along the minus strand of NZ_QUWR01000010.1, from coordinate 3,349 downwards.
CTACAACATATGTTTCTAAATTTTCAGACAAGTAAGTGTGTGGTGGCTTAAGTCCACACTGTCGTGCAGCCTGCATACAGACAAATTCATTAACGGTTAGTAATGGAAATTCTGAATCAAACGACTTTACGATTAGATCCTTTTGTTGAACTGTTCTATCTGTTTGAACAGTTTTTGCATTTGGTATGCTCACCTTGGGTTGCATACCAGCCAGAGAATTTCTGAGATAATATTTTTCCAATAGCTGTGGAAAAAGGGGTTCATGACTTTGGTAAGATAGGATTTCACTCAAACTCAAAGAATCTGTTTCGGGTAAATCTAGCTCACTTTTATAAGAGAGCATTCCAATTCCTTGACTACCTTGCAGTGCCAATAAATACATGTCATTAACTTTGGCATATCTGGCAAGTTTTTCAGCAATGAATCGTCGATTAAAACCCTCAGGCAAGTTCTGAGCAAATATTGGGTGAAGTGCACCAGAAGAAAAACCATCCATGCCTTTACGAGTCATCGTGAGTGATACATGCTGTTTTTCCTGTGTTGGCTGATAGTGGTGCACTGAACCATATGTCAATACGCCTAATTCAGCTTGATTAGCACATACCTTAATATTCGTGATTTTGGCAGGAAGTTTTGTTGGCGTACTCATTCGCTATCATCCACAAACATATTTTCAATTTCATCCCAGTGAGGGAGTGAATGTTGCTTTGGAAATACTTCAAACTGTAAACCTACTGCATCAAGTACACGCTCAAATATGTCATACGAACCTGTAAATCGACCATTCTCAATCTCTGAGATTGTGGTTTTGTTGATTCGAGTCAATTCTGATAATTCTTGCTGTGTATGACCGAGGGCTTTTCGTTCGATACGAACTTTTTTCCCAATTTCTGCTCTACTTGCCATAGAAATTTCACCACAAAAGTAGCCATATAGCTAACATATTATATTATTTATCAATTATTAGCTATATAGCTAATATATTTTATGTAATTTAATAAAAATTGGCATAAAATAGAAATCTCATAAGTTATTGAATTTCGTTTCAGTAAGAATGAGATCAAGTTATCCTTAAGTGTAGATTTAACTTATGTTCACTTGAAATACACTTCACAATTAATTTAATAATATATTTTTTTTCAAAAACTTATTTAAAATACAATATGCTTTAAAAATTGAAGTTCATGAACTATGAATAAAAACTGAGATCTAACCTACAAATCTAAAACTGCAAAAATCCATGAAAGATGTAATCAAGCCAAAGACTGAAACGGGCATGCATGCGCACCACAATCTAAGTTTAGACATGGCGAATAGTATTGCGCTCTATAGAACATGGCTGTACCTGTATTAATGCCAGCACAGGTATGGCGTCAGGTGCAGGAAATGCACCGCTGGAAGTATTTATCGCTGCAGTAGAACTATAAGATTGAACCATGACTGTGTTATGAAGTTATTGTCAGGTATAAATCATTTAACTTATGTTCACCTAAAGTCTAGTTCATAAATAAATTACAATATATTTTAATGTTATTTAATCACTTATATGTGTTTTTTAGTTTTTTTTAAAAACTCGATTCATGAACTTCTTTTAAAATGCTAATTTTTATTGTGCCTTAACTTTGAAAGGTTTGGACTAAGTTTATTTTTAAATGTTTATGCAAAAAATCATATAAGATTATGATGACGCGTGAGTTGTTGATAATGACAAAACGTCTTTTTCTAACTGAAGTTTATGGGGAAAAAATGCTTGATCATAATGAATTAACCCTCAAAACCATTAATGATTTGTTGACAATGTCATTTTTTATTCCAGCTTATCAGAGAGGATATCGATGGTCTGCAAGACAGGTTATTGAACTATTAGAAGATGTTTATGAGTTTTGTGATAGAAAAATTAAAGTAGAGGAAGATTTTTATTGTTTGCAGCCTGTTGTTGTAAAACAAAAAGGTGAGCAATGGGAGCTTGTGGATGGGCAGCAAAGATTAACAACAATTTTGTTAATCTTGGGTTATTTCAATAGCCGTTTTGCCGAGGATTTTAGAAAACAATTATATATACTAGAATACGAAACACGCCCAGAAAGTCGTGAATATTTGCTCTCATTAGAAGAAAATAAAAGAGATCAGAATATTGACTTTCATTTTATCTTTGAAGCCTATTCTAATATCAGAGCATGGTTTAAAGATAAGGTGCATAGAATTAATGATATCGAATCGGTATTCTTAAATAAAGTTAAGATTATTTGGTATCAACTGGCTGAAGCAGAAAATGTTACGGATGTTTTTACCCGTTTGAATATGGGAAAAATTCCTTTAGTGAATGCTGAGCTAGTTAAAGCCTTATTTTTAAAATCCAGTAATTTCTTCCACGAAGGTCAAACTGCAAGGCATCTGCAACAGCTCAATATCGCTCAAGAGTGGGATGCCATTGAAAAGCGCTTACAGGATGATGCATTTTGGTATTTTGTGAGTAATCAACCAATCGCCTCGAACCGTATAGAGTTTGTATTGGCATTGGCAGCAAGAAGACTAAATAGTGAAGGGATTCTTGAACACGACAAACTCAAAGTTTTTCTGCAGTTTAATAAACAGCTGCAGAGCAAAAATAGTGAAGTTGATGTGGCCAAAGAATGGCTAAAGGTAAAAATGTGTTTTATGACTCTAGAAGAGTGGTTTAATGATAAAGCACTGTTCCATTTAATCGGCTATTTGGTTGCACAAAAGGTAACTATTGAAACAATATTCGATTTAAGCGAAACCTGTAAAAGTAAATATGTTTTCCGCCAAAGTCTTATAGAGCTAATATTTGTAAAAAACTTTCCTGGTAAAAACTTAAGTGAGGTATCTAAAGTATTAATTGAAGCTGAACTATCAGAGCTAAATTATGAGACTGATCCCAAGAAGATAAGATCAATTTTGCTACTGTTCAATATTGCTAGCTTGTTAGCTAACCCTGTAACTAACTCACGTTTTCAATTTAATAAATACAAGCAAGACAAGTGGGATATTGAACATATACGTTCTGTAGCTTCAGATATGCCTACAGATAAAAATAAACAGATAAAGTGGCTGGAGAATGTTGTTGATTATATTTCTGACGAAAACATGATTCATATAGAAGAAAAATCGACAGGAGATACAGATATTTCACATGCCATCAAGAAAGATGCAGCTGAGTTACTAAAAACTGACTTTAATGATCAGCAGTTTCAAGTGATTTTGAACCGTACCGGGTTTGTCGGAGACTCAGTATTCTGAGAGAATGTTCCGATGACCAAATTAAAATATACCCCTGAAATCAGAGAAAGAGCGGTTCAATTATTGATTGAATCTGAAAAAGACTATC